>NZ_JBRREG010000121.1:0-11272 GCF_056760155.1 Stenotrophomonas sp. STEN022 | reverse complement strand
CGCGCGGTGTTCCTTTTTCGGCCACAAATTTGTTTTTGGTGGTCGCGGGGCCCCCCGCTAACCCCCCAATTCTACCCATCCCCGTGTGGGGTTTGCCCGGACCCGCCGGGGGTGGGCGCCCCCCCCCGCTCCCACAGATGCTTGTCAGCGCTATGCACTGACCCGGCGTTGATTCGTGAATCAGGCGGCGGTTACGTGCAGGCGAACATCCACATTGCCGCGGGTAGCGTTGGAGTACGGGCAGATCTTGTGCGCGGCTTCGACCAGTCGCTGGGCGTCGGCTTGTTCCAGGCCCTTCACTTCAACGTGCAGATCGATGTCCAGTGCGTAGCCGCCTTCGGCGGTCTGGCCGATGCCTACTTCCACCGAAGTTGCGGTGCCAGCCGGCTGCAACTGCAGCTGCTTGGCGGCGACCGGCAAGGCGTTGTCGAAGCAGGCGGCGTAGCCGAGCGCGAACAGCTGCTCGGGGTTGGCGCCGGCCTTGCCGGAACCCGGCAGGGCCAGATCAAGCGCGAGGCTGCCGTCGTCCAGAGCGGTACGGCCGGCGCGGCCGCCGGTGGCGGTGGCGCGGGTTTTGTAGAAGATCTTCATTGCCGATTCCTTGTGAGGGTGCGTTGGGTACGTCTGTGGAATGCAAAATCGGGAGCGCTGTTGATTGCGTGTTTCCCGGGTGCGCTTCGCCTACCCGGGCTACACGGCTCAGGCCAGTTGTGCGAGCAATGCCTTGGCGACGGCTTCGGAGCTGGCCGGGTTCTGGCCGGTGACGAGGTGGCCGTCGCTGAGCACGTAAGGCGCCCAATCCGGCCCCTTGCTGTAGTCGCCGCCGAGGCGGGTGAACTCGTCTTCAATCAGGAAGGGCACCACCGCGCTCAGGCCGACGGCGTCTTCTTCGCTGTTGGAGAAACCGGTGACCTTGCGGCCTGCAACCAGCGGCTTTCCGTCTGCAGCGCGCGCGGCGATCAGTGCGCCGGGGGCGTGGCAGACCAGGCCCAGCGGTTTGTTGGCACGGTCGAAGGTTTCGATCAGCGCAATCGAATCTGCATCGCGGGCCAGATCCCACAGCGGGCCGTGGCCGCCGGGGTAGAACACCGCGTCGAACTTGCTGGCGTCGATCTGCTTCAGCGGCAGCGTGGTGGCCAGCTGCTGCTGGGCATCGCGGTCACCGCGGAAACGGTCGGTGGCGGGAGTCTGTGCATCGGGCTCATCGCTGCGCGGGTCCAGCGGCGGTTGGCCGCCGGCCGGCGATGCGAGGGTAATGGTGGCGCCGGCATCCTTGAACACGTAGTACGGGGCGGCGAATTCCTCCAGCCAGAAGCCGGTCTTGTGCCCGGTATCGCCGAGCCGGTCGTGCGAGGTCAGTACGAACAGAACATTCATGGCAGTGCCTTCAATGGGTGGGGGTGGAACGTGCGACGGTGTTGCCGCACAACAGCAGGTGTTCGGTGGCTTCGCGTGCCTGTTGCAGCGGCAGGCGATCCTGGCTGAGCTTGGACAGCAGGGCCGCGCCCAACCACATCTGGTACAGCACGCGGGCGACATCCAGTGCGGGCTTGCCATTCGGCAGCGAGCCGTCGGCGCGACCTTCTTCGACCAGCGCGGCGATGCGTTGCAGCAGGCGCTGCACGCCTTGGTCGAGCACGCGGCGCATGTCCTCGGAAAGGTCGGATACCTCGGCGGCAAGCTTCACCACCAGACATTCCTCGGCCCAACCCTGCGCCGGATCGGCCGGGTCACGCGCCCAGGCATCCCAGTAGCGCATCAGCCGTTCACGGCCGTTGCCGGGCTCGGCCAGCAGCTGTTCGAGCTTGCACCCGTAGCCGTCTACGTACTGTTGCAGCAGCTCGCAGCCGAACACTTCCTTTGACGCGAAGTAGTGATAGAACGAGCCCTTGGGCACGGCGCAGGCCTTGAGGATTTCCTGCAGGCCAAGGGCGGCAAAGCCCTTCTGCAGGACCAGCCGATAACCGGTGTCCAGGATGTGCTGGCGGGTGGCTTGGGCTTTTGGGGAGAGGTTCATGGGGTGGAGCTTACGCCGAATAGACCGGTCGTCTATTAATGAGTGATTACTGGGAAACCAGCGGGACCGGCTGTCCCTTCTCCCGTTGACGGGAGAAGGTGCCCCAAAGGGGCGGATGAGGGGAGCTTTGGCTTTGGTTTTGGCTTTGGCTTTGGCTTTGGGTTTGGCGTTGGCTTTGGCTTTGGCTTTGGCTTTGGCTTTTGGCTTTGGCTTCATCGCTCAAAGCCAGGTGCGGATGGCTTCCTGGAAATCCAAGATTGCTGCTTCGTTCTGCCCTCACCCCAACCCCTCTTCCGCGGGCGGGAGAGGGGCTCATGTCGTCGTGGGTCTCGGGGAAAGCCCAACTTCGCTTATTTCCTCGCAAGTGCCGCGCATCGCGCAGATGCGGCACTCTTGGCCAGGCTGCTGCAACTGTCCCCAAGGCTTACCAAGAGGGCGCTGAAGCACCGCACCGCAGGCGGTCCCGGCAAAGCCCTAAATTTCAAACAAACGATTAAAACACTGCTAATTTCGCCGAACTGGACAGCATTCCCCGCTTCCCTCACACTGCCGCCCTTCCCCGCCGACCCTTGGCACATGGCAAAACTGCTGGTCCTTCACGGCCCCAACCTCAACCTGCTGGGCACCCGCGAGCCCGACGTCTACGGCCACACCACGTTGGCCCAGATCGACGCTGCGCTGGCTGCACAGGCACAGGCACAGGGGCACCAGAGCGAACACCTGCAGTCCAACGCCGAGCATGTGCTGGTGGACCGGGTGCAGGCTGCGCGCGCCGATGGAACCGCTTTCATCCTGATCAATCCCGCCGCCTTCACCCATACCTCGGTGGCCCTGCGCGATGCGCTGGCCGCGGTGGCGATTCCGTTCATCGAGATCCACCTGTCCAACCCGCATGCGCGAGAGCCGTTCCGCCAGCACAGCTACCTGAGCGACAAGGCAGTGGGCGTGATCTGCGGCTTCGGCGCCGACAGCTACCGCTATGCGATGGACGCCGCTCTGGCGCGCGTGGGAGCGGCTGCGTGAACACGCTTCCGCGGTTGCTGACGGGTATGGCTGTGGTGTGCCTGCCGCTGGCGGCTGCGCATGCGCAGAACCTGGATCGCGCCGCCGAAGGCATCGACTGCGCGCATGTGACCAGCACGATGGAGAGCGACCTGTGCGCCTCCGATCGCGCCGCCGAGGCCGATTCGGTTTTGAACACCACTTACAAGCAGGTCCGCCGCCAGCTGCAGCAACAGGCCGCCGATGGCAGTTGCACACATTGCGGCGATGCCGAACAGCAGTTGATCGAGGCACAGCGTGCCTGGATCCAGCTGCGCGACAAGGACTGCGACGCGGTCTACGCATTCAACGCCGACGGCACCTCGCGCAATGGCGCGAAGATGCATTGCCTCACCACCCACGCGCAGGACCGTACCCGTCAGCTGCGCGACTTCTACGAACTTTGACCCGGGCGCACCGCGCCTACTCCTTACTGACTTACTGCAACCAAAGAGGCCCTCATGGATCTGCGCAAAATCAAGAAGCTCATCGACCTGCTGGAAGAGTCGAACCTGGCTGAAATCGAGATCAAGGAAGGCGAAGAGTCCGTCCGCCTGTCGCGCAACCCGGTAGGCGGCTACGTCGCTGCACCGGCACCGGTGTATGCCGCTGCCCCGGCGGCTGCCGCCCCGGCCATGCCGATGAGCGGCCCGACCGAAGCCTCCACTGGCGGCACCGCCAAGCCGGGCAACGCACTGCCGGAAGGCCACGTGCAGCGCGCGCCGATGGTCGGCACCTTCTACGCCTCGTCCTCACCGGACAAGCCGGCCTTCGTCAGCGTTGGCCAGACCGTCAAGGCCGGTGAAACCCTGGCCATCATCGAAGCGATGAAGATGTTCAACCCGATCGAGGCCGAAGTGTCCGGCACCGTGGTGGCCATCCTCGGCGAGAACGGCAGCCCGGTTGAATTCGACCAGCCGCTGTTCGTGATTGCCTGAGGCGCCGGCCATGCTGGATAAAGTCGTCATCGCCAACCGAGGTGAAATCGCGCTGCGCATCCTGCGCGCGTGCCACACCCTGGGCATCCGCACGGTCGCGGTGCATTCCACCGTTGACCGCAATCTCAAGCACGTGGCCATGGCCGACGAGTCGGTCTGTATTGGTCCGGCACCGTCTTCGGAAAGCTACCTCAACATCCCGGCGCTGATCGCCGCGGCCGAGGTCACCGACGCCCAGGCCATCCACCCGGGCTACGGTTTCCTGTCCGAGAACGCCGACTTCGCCGAGCGCGTGGAACAGTCCGGTTTCATCTTCATCGGCCCGCGCGCGGAAACCATCCGCCTGATGGGCGACAAGGTGGAAGCCATCCGCGCGATGAAGGCCGCCGGTGTGCCGTGCGTGCCCGGCTCGGGCGGCCCGCTGGGCGAAGACATCGTCACCAACACCAAGATCGCCCGTGAGATCGGCTACCCGGTCATCATCAAGGCCTCCGGTGGCGGTGGCGGCCGCGGCATGCGCGTGGTGCATGCCGAAGGCGCGTTGAAGGCCTCCATCGAGACCACCAAGTCCGAAGCCAAGGCAGCATTCGGCAACGGTGAGGTCTACATGGAGAAGTACCTGGAAAACCCGCGTCACGTGGAAATCCAGGTGCTGGCCGACGGCCAGGGCAACGCCATCCACCTGGGTGAGCGCGACTGCTCGATGCAGCGTCGCCACCAGAAGGTGGTGGAAGAAGCGCCTGCACCGGGCATCACCTCCGAACTGCGCGAGCAGATCGGCAAGGTCTGCGTGGAAGCCTGCATCCGTATCGGCTACCGCGGCGCCGGCACCTTCGAGTTCCTGTTCGAAGACGGCAAGTTCTACTTCATTGAAATGAACACCCGCGTACAGGTGGAACATCCGGTGACCGAGATGGTGACCGGCATCGACCTGGTTGCCGAACAGCTGCGCATTGCCTCCGGCCAGAAGCTGACCATCAAGCAGAGCGACGTGGTGCTGCACGGCCACGCGATCGAATGCCGCATCAACGCCGAGGACGCGGAAACCTTCATTCCCAGCCCCGGCCTGATCACCGGCTTCTATCCGCCGGGTGGCCCGGGTGTGCGCGTTGATACGCACATCTACGCCGGTTACAAGGTGCCGCCGAACTACGACTCGATGATCGGCAAGCTGATCGTGCACGGCCCGGACCGCGAAACCGCCATTGCCCGCATGCGGGTGGCGCTGAGCGAGATGGTGGTGGACGGCATCAAGACCAACGTAGCGTTGCAGCAGCGCATCATGCGCGACCAGGGCTTCCAGGCCGGTGGACAGAACATCCACTATCTGGAAAAGCGCCTGGCCGAGCGTAAGACCCGCTCGATCGCGTTGACCTGATCGGGGCAGCACCGGTAGTGCCGAGCCATGCTCGGCATGAAGACTTAAAGGCCTACCCCTCCCCAACCCTCCCCTTCGCTGCGCGAAAGGGAGGGAGCAGGAATGTAGTGCCGAGCCATGCTCGGCATAGGCATTGCCGGCAACGCTTCTGCCGAGCACGGCTCGGCACTACCGAAGCAAGCGCGCACAAAAAAGGCGGGAATCCCCGCCTTTTTTGTGCCTGATGGAAACGCCAGCTTATTCGGCGTCCACCGCGCTGCCCTTGAGCGGCTCGGTGCCCAGCGGCGAGGACGGATCAACTACCGTCACCGTTTCCACCGAACCATCCGGCCACACAATCTGGAAGCTGCTGCCCGGCTGCAAGGTGTTGAACGGCATGCCACTCTGCGCGCGGTACACCGCTGCGGCCTGGGTAGCGCCAGCCCGACGCAGATCCGCATCGGATTTGACGCTGGTCAGCTTGACCTTGGACAGCGTTCGGTAGCGGTCTTCGTAGGTGTCGATCAGCACCACGCCAACCGCACCCGCCGAATAGGCCACGAACAGTACCACCCAGATCCAGAACTTTGCCCCGTGCATGAAACGACGGTAGTTCATCGCACACCTCGCTGCGCCTTGCGCAAGCTATTGACCATTTCGTTCATCTTTTCCACACCCTGCCGCGGTACCGCGGCGTCGTAAACGAATGACTGAAAATCCTGCTGGGGATCGCGCGAACAGATCCCGCCATTGGCGCAATAGGCCACCATCAAGGCACTGTTGGGCCCACACGCCAAACCAAGCTGGCAGGCGGCAACCTGCCATGCCAGCTGACTGAACTGGCTGCCGGCAACCATGCCCTTGTAGGCATCATCGCCAGCGGCTGCGGTACCCATCGCTCCGGAGATCGCCAGGAAGGCTTCCGGGTCCTGCGAGGACTGCACCCGCTCCACCAGCTCACGCCGGTATTTGGGGCTTTCATCCAAGGGTTCACCCATCGACAGCAGGGCTGCCTCGGCCGCCAGATTGCCAGCTTTGGCCGAAGCCCGCCGTTGCTGCAGCAGACGCGCGCGACCCAATCCATCGGCAGCGGTGAAGCCCGCACAACCCTGACGCACCCTGCCGCGGGCGGCCAGCATCGCGGATATGGCATCCAGATCCATGCGCTGCAATGCGGCGCTGTCCAGCGCGTAGCCCGACGGGTCCATCGCGAACACGCCGCAGTAATCGTAGATGCGGCTGGCGACCCAGCCGGCCTCGGCATTGCCTGCATCCGCGGCGGCCTGCAGCTGCCGGGCATAGGCAAACAGATCGCTGCCGTTCTCAAATGCGGCGCGCAGATCCAGCGGCAAACCCGCCGCCACGGCGGTGGTTTGCTCAGGCACCGAAGTAGCGGCACTCAAAGTTGGCCCGCCAAGTTCGGCGGGATTGCCGCCATTGGCCGCAGCAACTTCCGCCGTGTCCCCATGCAGGAGGTTGCCACTGCGAACACCCAAGGCAACCATCAGCACCGCCGCAGGCAGCACCAATAGATACCAGGGCTTTCTGGCAAGCAAAGCGAGCATGGGAGAGAGACAGCCTGCTACACAGTCATGGGTACGGAATTCTATCAATACCGGTTGCCGAGGCGGATGAACCAGCCAGCTGAACGGGCAATTGGTGCCCAGCTCGTCTAGGATGCGTGCCCTGTCCCGCCGTAGCCGTACGCCGCCATGCCCTTCCTCGAACTGACCCTGCGCTGCACCGAAGCCACCCAGCCCCGCTACGAGAATGCCCTTGACGACGTCGGCGCACTGGCGGTGACCATGCTCGATGCCGACGCTGACACCAGCAACGAGCGCGCGATCCTGGAGCCCGGCGTGGGCGAAACCCCGCTATGGAACGAGCTGACCCTGACCGCCCTGTTCCCGGCCGACACCAACGCGCTGGCACTGCTGGCCGCACTGGAGTCCTTCGACCCGGGTCTGGAATGGACCCAGGCCAGCTTCCGCGCCGTCCAGGACGAAGACTGGGAACGCGCCTGGCTGGACCAGTTCCAGCCGATGCAGTTCGGCCAGCGCACCTGGATCGTGCCGTGGAACCACGAACTGCCGGAAGCCGCGCAGGCGGCCGATGCCGCCATCGTGCGCCTGGACCCGGGCCTGGCGTTCGGCTCGGGCACCCACCCGACCACCGCGCTTTGCCTGCGCTGGCTGGACCAGCTCTCTGCCGAGGGCAAGCTGGCCGGCAACACCGTGCTCGATTTCGGTTGCGGCTCGGGCATCCTCGCCCTGGCCGCGCTGAAGCTGGGTGCAGCCGCCGCAGTAGGTGTGGACAACGACCCGCAGGCGTTGATCGCCACCCATGACAATGGCGAGCGCAACGGCGTGCATATTGCCGCCTACCTGCCGGAAGACGAACCGGTCGCCACCTACCCGGTAGTGGTCGCCAACATCCTGGCCTCGGCACTGGACGCACTGGCCGAGTTGCTGGCTGCGCGCGTCGCAGCGGGTGGGCAGATTGCCCTGTCCGGCATCCTGCACGGCCAGGAAGGCGAACTACTGGAGCGCTACGCAGTGTGGTTCGACCAGCTCGAAGCCACCCAGGATGGCGACTGGATGCGCATCACCGGCGTGCGCCGTGCTTGAATGGGGCCAGTGCCTCAGCCTGCCCTGCCATGACTGACGAAACCACGCCTGCCCAGCCTTCCCTGGCCACCTTCCTGCAAGGTCCGGCCAGCAGCACGTCCAAGCCAGGCTCGCCCGAAAGCGCGCCTGCGGCGTCGGCAACCGATGACACGCAAGCCACACTCGCACTGGACCTGTCTTTGCCGGCAGATCCAGCCGACGTGGTGCCGCCCGACGTCGCACAGGCTGAAGTCGAGCGTGCCGAAGCCGAACGATCAGCACTTGAGCACGCAGAAGCGCCGCAGCCTGGGGCAGCGCAAGCCGAGCTCGTCATGCCGGAAGCCGCGGTCATCAGCAGCGGCGAGGACGCGGAACAGACAGAAGAAGGTAGCGCGTCGCTGGCTGCAGCCGCGCCCAGCTTCGCACGCCAGAACCGCGCGCATGCACCACCACCGGCTGACACGCCGCGCTGGCAATGGGGTCTGGTGCTGGCACTGGCACTGCTGCTCGGCTTGCAGATCATTCTTGCCGACCGCGCCAAGCTCGCCGCCGACGCCGGCACCCGGCCGCTGGTCAGCGGCCTTTGTAGCGTGCTGCGCTGCACACTGCCGCCGTGGCACGAACCCAGCGCCTACAGCATGCTCAGCCGCGACATTCGTCCAGTCCCTGGGCAGGCTGGCGCCCTCCAGGTGCAGACCAGCTTCCGCAATGACGCCCGCTGGGCGCAGGCTTGGCCGGCGCTGCGCTTGTCACTATCCGATGCCGATGGCCGGGTGATTGGCCGGCGTACCCTGCAGCCGGCCGAATACCTTGGCCCAGGCGCTGATCCGCTGGCACGATTGGAGCCTGGACAAAGTGCGCAGGTGTCATTCCGGCTACGCGAACCGGCCGCTGCCACGGTCGCCTTCAGTTTCGAATTTCAGTAAACGCGGGACAATGGCGTGGCAGGCCGACGGCCCACGCGCTAGACTCCCTCCCCCATGCCGGGCCAACGCGCCCGACTTTGCTGAACCCGGGAACTCTCCTTGAACGCTGCCCCCACCCGTCCTGACACCAGTCGTGGCGCTCCGAAGCCGCCGCTTCGCGAACACGTTGCCCAGTCCGTGCGGCGCTACCTGCGCGATCTGGACGGCTGTGACGCCGACGACGTGTACGAGATCGTGCTGCGCGAGATGGAAATCCCGTTGTTCGTGGAAGTGCTGAACCACTGCGAAGGCAACCAGAGCCGCGCTGCGGCACTGCTGGGCATCCACCGCGCCACCCTGCGCAAGAAGCTGAAGGAATACGGGCTGGCGTAAGCCCCCGCTCCAACGGTAGAGCCGAGCCATGCTCGGCTGAAGCGTTACCGGTGGTCCCTGCCGTCGTGCATTGCTGGGAATGCCCTTGCCGAGCGTGGCTCGGCACTACAGTGCATTGCTGGGAATGCCCTTGCCGAGTGTGGCTCGGCACTACAGTGCATTGCTGGGAAGGCCTCTGCCGAGCATGGCTCGGCACTACACCCTGCTTCTGTGTGACCGCGCGGCTACAATATGGGCCCGCTTCCGCTTCCCCCTGCCTCCCCATGTCTTCTGATCTGCTGCCCGTACGCCGGGCTCTGCTGTCCGTTTCCGACAAGACCGGCCTGATCGATCTGGCCCGTGCCCTGGCTGCCCGCAACGTCGAGCTGCTGTCCACCGGCGGCACCGCCAAGGCGATCCGCGAGGCCGGCCTGCCGGTCAAGGACGTGTCCGATGTCACCGGCTTCCCGGAAATGATGGACGGCCGGGTCAAGACCCTGCATCCGATGGTGCACGGCGGCCTCCTCGGCCGCGCCGGCACCGATGACGCGGTGATGGCCGAGCACGGCATCGCCCCGATCGACCTGCTGGTACTGAACCTGTACCCGTTCGAATCGGTTACCGCCAAGGCCGACTGCACGCTCGCCGACGCAGTGGAGAACATCGACATCGGCGGCCCGGCGATGCTGCGCAGCGCGGCCAAGAACTTCGCCCGCGTCGCCGTGGCGACCAGCCCGGACCAGTACGAGGCAGTACTGGCCGAGCTGGCCAACAACGACGGCAAGCTGTCCGCCGCCAAGCGCTTCGAACTGTCGGTGGCCGCGTTCAACCGCGTGGCCCAGTACGACGCGGCGATCAGCAACTACCTGTCGGCCGTGACCGATACCAGCGCCGCTGTGCCGGTGCGCAATGAGTACCCGGCGCAGATGAATTCCTCCTTCATCAAGGTCATGGACCTGCGCTACGGCGAGAACCCGCACCAGAGCGGCGTGTTCTACCGCGACCTGTATCCGGTGCCGGGCACCCTGGCCACCTTCGTGCAGCTGCAGGGCAAGGAACTGAGCTACAACAACCTGGCCGATGCCGATGCCGCATGGGAATGCGTGCGTCAGTTCGAGGTGCCGGCCTGCGTCATCGTCAAGCACGCCAACCCGTGCGGCGTGGCCGTGGCTGCCGATGTCGGCGCCGCTTACGAGATGGCCTACAACACCGACCCGACCAGCGCCTTCGGCGGCATCCTTGCCTTCAACCGCACGCTGGACGCGGCAACCGCCAAGACCATCCTCGACCGCCAGTTCGTCGAAGTGCTGATCGCACCGGACTACGAGCCGGCAGCGCTGGACTACGCCACCAAGAAGGCCAACGTACGCGTGCTGCGCATTCCGGCCGGTGATGCGCGCAACAACTACGACACCAAGCGCATTGGTTCGGGCCTGCTGATCCAGAGCGCCGACAACCGCGGCATGAGCGCAGACGAGTTGAAGACCGTCACCCAGCGCGCGCCGACCGCCGCTGAAACGCGCGACCTGCTGTTCGCCTGGCGCGTGGCCAAGTACGTCAAGTCCAACGCGATTGTCTATGCCAAGGACGAACGCACCATCGGTGTTGGTGCTGGCCAGATGAGCCGTGTCTATTCGGCGCGCATCGCCGGCATCAAGGCGGCGGACGCAGGCCTGGTGGTGCCGGGCTCGGTGATGGCATCGGATGCGTTCTTCCCGTTCCGTGATGGCCTGGACGCCGCTGCCGAAGCCGGCATCACCGCGGTGATCCAGCCGGGTGGTTCGATGCGTGACAACGAAGTGATCGCCGCCGCCGACGAACATGGCATCGCCATGGTGTTCACCGGCGTGCGCCACTTCCGTCACTGATTCCGTCACAGAGAGCTGGCATATGGCGACCAGGGTTTTTCCGCGTCTGATTTCCCTGCTCGCCGTCGCCCAGCAGGCTTAGTTCCAGCACGGCACCCCCCCCCCCAGCGGCGCTCCCGCAGAGAAGCCCAACCACAGCAACGAGGCAGGGGTGATGGCAGTAAATCA
>NZ_JBRREG010000120.1:0-11312 GCF_056760155.1 Stenotrophomonas sp. STEN022 | reverse complement strand
CCCCCTCCCCCCGCCCGCCCGGGCCCCCGCTCCCCGCGCCCGCGCCCGCCCCCCCCCCCCCGCCCCCCCCCCCCGCCCCCACAACATCCCGCCTGACTCATGGCTGCCATGAGTTAATCTCGCGGCGCTGCATGAAAGCCCGGCCCTACAATCACCGGCACTCAAACCGGGACGATCAAACATGCGCAACCGTCACCTGGCATTCGCCTTCGGCCTGCTCGCTGCGTGCACGCTTGGCAGCGTCGCTGCCGAGCAGGTCGTCGGTGTAGCGCCGCTGGGCAAGGAGGTGTTCGCGTCGGTTGATATTCGCCAGTTCGAGAGCGGCAGTTTCACCTCGGCTGGCGGAGTGGTCATCCCCTATCGACTGTTGCGCCCGACGGCAGCCAAAGCCGGCGTGCCCTACCCATTGGTCATCCAGTTCCACGGCTCTGGCGGCATAGGCACGGACAACAGCAGCCAGCTCGACCGTTTGGCCAGGAGCTGGGCGATGCCTGAAGTACGGCAGCACTACCCCGCCTACGTGCTGGTACCGCAGTTCGCTGAGCGCAGCGCGAACTACGGCCCTGCGTCAGCGGATCAGCATGCGGAAGCCTCTCTGGTGCTCAGCGCCGCGCTCGAGCTGGCGAACAGGATCGCCGCCGACAATCCCGTCGACACCACGCGGATCTATGCGCTTGGATTCTCGATGGGCGGGTCGGCAGCGTGGCTGGCGCCCACCTTGCAGCCAGACCTGCTCGCCGCCATCGTGCCGATCTCCGGCATTGCACCAGCGAATGCCGATGCCGCCACTTTCAGGAACCTGCCGGTGCTGGCCATGCACGGCACTGCCGATGACGAGAACCCGATCACCGCTGACAGGCGCTTTGTCGCCGCCATCCGCGCAGCTGGCGGCGAGCAGGTACAGCTCAGGGAGTACGACGCACTGCCGCACGCACCGCCGGCCGATATCCACCCTGGCAAGTGGTGGCGCGATTGGCTGTTCCAGCAACACCGTCGTTGACCGCCGCCCTTGCAGTCGCGGCGTAAACCGCAAAGCCGGCGATCTTCCCACGCAGGTGGAATCAGCGATTGCGACGCCAGCCGCCAGCGGTCTCGGGGCTTCCCCCTTCCTGCAACACCGGCCACGCTCGCGGCCAGATGTTGCACAAACCGCAACTCTGCTTTCCACCGCGTCCGGTTGTGACACCCCAGACAGGGCCCATGTATTCCGCAATACATGCTGCGACAGCGGTTTCCCGCTGTCGCGACAGGCACTGCCCTCCCCGTCTGGATCCACCTGGAACACTTCAATGACCAAGCTCTTCGAGCCCTACGGCCTCATCGGCACCAAGCTCTCCAACCGCATCGCCATGGCGCCCATGACCCGCGCACGCGCCCCCAACGATATCGCTGACGAGCGCGTTGCCCTCTATTACGCCCAGCGCGCCAGCGCCGGCCTGATCGTCAGCGAAGGCACGCCAATCTCGCGCGAAGGCCAGGGCTACCTGTTCAACCCCGGCATCTACACCCCCGAGCAGATCGAGGGCTGGCGGCTGACCACCAACTCGGTGCATGCGCTCGGTGGCAGGATCGTCGCGCAGCTGTGGCACGTCGGTCGCATGTCGCACCCGTCGATCCAGACCGATGGCCGCGCACCGGTCAGCGCCAGCAGCAAGCAGCCGGCCAACTCCAAGGCCTTCGGCTACAACGAAGAAGGCCAGCCAGGCATGGTCGATGCGCCTGCGCCGCGCCAGCTGAGCACCGAGGAGGTTGCACGCGTGGTCAACGACTTTGCCCAGGCTGCACAGAACGCGATTGATGCGGGCTTTGACGGCGTCGAGATCCACGGCGCCAATGGCTACCTGCATGAGCAGTTCCTCAACCCGCTGGTCAATGATCGCAGTGATCAGTACTCCGCTGACACGCTGGAGAACCGCATCCGCTTCACGCTGGAGGTGATCGACGCCATCGTCGCGCGCATTGGTCCTGAGCGCACCGGCATTCGTCTCTCGCCGTACGGCAACCTCTTTGACATGCCTGCCTACCCGCAGATCGATGAGACCTACACCGCGCTTGCGGCGGCCATCGGCGAACGCAAGCTGGGCTTCGTGCACCTGATGAACCAGGCCGGCTATTCAAGCAGCGCGCCGGGCCAGGCAGGCTTCAACAACCTGCTCAGGACGATACGCAGCAAGCTGCAGGAGACCCGTTTGATCCTGGCCGGCGGACTGGACCGCGAATCGGCGCAGGCACTGATTGATGAGGATCTGATCGACATGGCCGGTTTCGGTGTGCCGTTCATCAGCAATCCCGATCTGGTCGAGCGCCTGCGCAACGGCTATCCGCTTGCCAAGGCCGATCCAGCCACCTTCTACGGCGGCAGCGGCAAGGGCTACATCGACTACCCGCCATACAACGCTGCAGCCTGATCCGCCCCTTGATTGTGGGAGCGGCGTAAGCCGCGAAGCTGGAAATCCCAAAGCCGGCCGGTCCGTGCAAGTGCATGGCCAAGGACCGCGCACCGATACCCAGCTTCGCGACTCACGTCGCTCCTACAAGGCGTGCATCGCCTCGTGCGATTGCTTGGCCCGTTACCCAGCCAAGCTAGAACTGCCCCCGCTCCACACCTTGTTTCCACGACTCCGGCCGCGGCGTCCACTCGCCTTCACCCAGTACCGCCTCCAGCAGGTTCTGGATCGGATAACCCAGGTGCTGCTCCGCCGCCAAACCGCCGTCGCTCATCTGCGCGGCGGCCACGAACTTGCGGAATGCACGCTCATCACCCGCCGCTAACGCGGTGATCTTCTTGGCCAGATCGTAGGACAGCCGGTTGCCATCATCCGCAGCCAGGAATGACTTCCCGGACCAGAATGACTGGATGCTTTCTTCGTTCCAGTAAGCCGCGTGTTGCGCAGCGATCTCGTGCGGAAAGTACATCTGTGCGCCGGGTGCGGCCAGCTGTGGATACAAGGTGTGCTCGGTGTTCACCGCCAGGCCCTCGTTCAACCACGCCGGAATCGGCAGGTGTTGCAGCAGGCAGTGAGTAAGCTCATGGGCGATCACCGGCTCCATCGAATCAAGGATCTCCAACGGCATCACGAAGTGCCCATATCCTGCCTTGATGAACATGCCCGAGGACATCGCGTACTCGCCGCCATCCGGGTAGTAATGCGATACGTAGGCGTAATAGTCTTCCTGGTCGGCGAACACCATCACCACATGCTTGCCAAGGCCGGGCGCGACTGCAAGATCGCCAAGGCTGCGATTGATCCGCGCCAGCAGGCGCTGGCAGGTTGCGAGGAATACCTCGCCTGGCCTGTCCATCAGGTTCGACAGCAGCAGGAAGTCGGCGGACTCGGTGATGCGGTAATGCTCCCCCAGCTGCTGGTTGAGCGCTTCCAGCCACTCCTTGGCCGCAGAGGTGCGGTGGATATGCGTGGCGTCGGCATCCAGTCCCGTCGGCGCGTCCTCGCTGATACGGTCCCAATCCGCGATTGGCAGCTGGGTGCCGTCATACCAATGCATGCGCACCGGCACACGCGGCAATGGCGCTATTTTCGCAGACCTCTTTTCGCGCGACAGGTGCGTTGCCAGCCAACCAATCAGGATGAAGACCATCAGGAAGAACGCCACCGCATAGAGCGCGTCCTTTCCTTTCTCCCTGTCATCAGCGGACAGACCGACGTCTGCAGCCGCCACAACCAATGGCGACACGGCTGCGGCCTGTGGCAGCGCGGCATGCGCAACCCCAACAGGAGCGAGCAAGGAAGTGCCGATGCTGGATGCCAGCAGCAGGGCAAGAATCAAGAAGAATTTCATATTGCTTCGTTTACCTGTGCCTGGCCATTACCAACATTGAAGTAGCTTTCCATCTGATCATCCCATCTCCGTGCGAGAGCGCTACATGATCCTGCTTGCGGGAGCGGCTTAAGCCGCGAAGCTCGCCAACTCTCCAACAAGGGAGTTGCTGGAGAACGATCAAACACGCTTTGTTTCGGAGTATCAGCTTCGCGGCTCACGCCGCTCCCACATACAACTGTTGCTATCGCGAGCCCAGCACGAGGAAGTACTTCCCATCCTTCCCGGAGCCAACCTGTAGGCAAGCTTCGTCCTCCTTCCAATCCAACGCGTAATCCCGATCCAGCGCCAGATGCCGGAACACCGCGCCGATATCAGCAGAGGACGTTACGATCCACGGCGCTTGGCAACTGTTGCCGTCGCCACTTGCCAGGATGGCCTGCAACAGTCCGTCAAACCCGAAGCGCACAGCCGCGTCATCGCCAGCAAGACTCTCCAGCGCATTCAAATGCAAGGGATACCGCTCCAGAAAGTCCTGGTAAAGCTGCAGGCGCGCACCAGCTGAGCCGCCCGCCCCGTCCAACGCAGCAAGTTGCCTGCGCAGTTCGAGATAGCCCTCGGCCGCTGCCAGCTCGTCGGCCCCGGTGATTGACGAATCGCCTTCGGCCGGTTTCGGCCCGAGGTTGCGCTGCAACCATTCGCCGTAATACAGATGGGCGAACTCAGTACCTGCAAGACCACGATCACGGCCGATGAATCGCGCCAACAACTTCGGGTAAAACGTTTCCTGCTCAGGCTCCAGCACCGCATCCGCGTGCACGCCAGCGACACTCGCCATCATCTCCGGTCCTGCCGCAGCGCCTCGTGCCCACAACTGGCGTTCCGCGCGATAACTCATCGGCCCTGCAAAGTCGTCACCAGTGCTTCCATAGCGCCGGACCAGCAACATCACATCGGTCCCGGCGCTGTGCTTGTAGCCGTCAACCGCCAGGACGTCGCCGTTCCAATCGGATGCAGCGTTCCCCCGACCATCCAGCGCCACCTCGCGGAACAGCAGGCAACGACTACCAGGCAGCCAGCTGTTCGCGCATGCAGCCGATGCCTCCTTGATCTGCAGCAATCGTTCCGCCCCCTGCAGACCGTAGCGCGCGCCCTGCACGAGCGCCGTCCCTTCGAAACGCAATACGCCGCCAAAGGCGTCGCCAAGCTCCAGTTGCGGCCGGTCCTGCTTCGCCTGCTCAACGCGCATACGTAGCGCATGCCCGCCGGACAGCATCTGCAGCAGGCGCAGCTCAGCGTTGTAGGCCGGCTTCTGGCAGGTCAATGCAGGCGTGCGCTCATGCGGCTGCCTGCGCAGATTCAGTTGCCAGGCCACCTCACGCCGTGAATCAGCGCCTTGCACCTGATAGCGGCGCAACACCACCTCACCATCCACCTGCCGCTTGCATAGCTCGCTATGCAGCAACAGCGACGGTTCCGCTGACGGACTTTTTTCCTCGACACTGAATTGCAGCTGCGGTGCATCTGCCCCCTCGCCGAACCAGGCTCGCGACATACCATCCTTGTCCACAGCAGTGAGCAAACGCCAGCGGTAAAGCGGAAGCAGCTGTTGATAGCGCTGGGCGGTCTGGCGTGCTGCGGATTCGTCGGGGTGCGTTGGAGGTGGCGCCAGTGCAGCCGGCATTGAGGCTGGCTGTTGTCCAATCGCCAGTGCGGGCAATGCAACTGTAGCAAGTGCAATCGCCGCGCAGATGCCAGGCAAGTGGCGAAGACGAATCCCGGTCATTCCACATCTCCCTATGCAGCTCTGGACTGTCGCACAGTCCAGAGCGTCCTCAACATTCGGCTCAGTCAATCAACCCTGCTATCGAACTTCAGCGCCGCTACCGCAGCCGAACTCAAAGCTCTTCGTCGCAGGGTTCATCACTTAGCAGCGCAGGATCCACTGGCTTGGCTTCATCGATAAGCGCACGCTGCTCAGCCGTCGGATTGCCCAACCACCACACCTTGCAGCGCGATACCAGACGGCCAACCATCCTGGCGTGCTGGGGCTGGTAAAGCATCGCCAGCTGCTGCGTATCGCACTGGTGCGCCTGGCAGGCCGTATAGAACCACCATGTTTCGCTTCCCAGCATCTTGGGCACGCCCGGTGCGCTGGGGCCACTGAGCAACCGGTCGCGCTGCGGTGGGACATGCGGATCGGCGATGTCTCCCTCAGCCGCCTCTTTCAGCAGCTCGTCGAATGCGGCGGTAACCTTGGGATCAGCACGGCCGCAGTTGTCCACGGTGTTGCCGCCCACCAGAGTGAAGAAATGCGTCGCCAGTGGATCTTCCTCACAGCTGGGCTCGTGGTCGAACGCGGCTGGCGTGGGCGCATCGCCATCCGGGTCGCCCTCTTCATAGGGCGAGGATTCGGTGTCCTCGATCTCAGTGACAGGATCCGCGCTTGCCTTGGCCGGCAGCTCGGCCTCCGCACCTGCGGTAGCGACACCCTCCGCGTCACCTGCCGGCATCTGCTTGCAGCCCAGCAGCAGACCTACAAGCAGCGACACTCCAAAAATACGGACTTTCATTTTTCACCTGGGGTAATCAGTACGTTGCATCCATGTAGTTCCCGGTCATGCAATGGGAATCGACTGATTGTAGCGGCTTGGTTCAACTGCTGAATATGCGGCTGCGGATGCATCATTTCTTGCAGCCCTGCGGATCAGGGGCGGTGACCAGATAGCCGGACACCTACATTCGGGATATCCGCTTTTCCTAACGACAAAACCTTCCGCTTCCCTGCTTCAACCAAAAGACTGTGATAAAGCTCTAGTCGGATACGCATCAGGTTCGAATTAGCCGCAATGAAGTACAGCAGTACAAGAAAAGCTGAAAGAATCGCTTGCCATGCAGGCATGGCAAGGGGATTACTCCACTGACGAATGAAGAGGAACGCCGAGACAACAACCGGCAGTACGCCTAGCTTGTCCAGACCACCGGCAATCAGCCCGATCTTGGCCGTAAGCTGTGTCAACGACAGTCGCGCCACTCGCTCGTTTTCATTCAGCTCGGTCTCCGGGAACCTCGCCAGCCAGTCCAGGATGTACTCGAAGTACTCGCGATCATGATCAAGCTGCCGAACCTGATCATCGCGCCAGCGCCAGAAGCGCAGACCCAAGACACCGCAGTTCCTGATGAAGTCGGGAAGACCGGCTACGACAAGGACGACCAACCCCGACCTGGCCATCCAAACCATCCAATCTGTCGGCTCCAACCACTTGATTAGAAAGTACGGCGTAGCACCCACCATGGCGCCAACAAAGGCGATGGCATTCAGGGACTTCAGAAATGGCGGCGTATTCAGCACCCCGGCCGGCCCCTCTGGCATTTCACGTAGCCGCTGGTCCAGCGCTGCAAATGACAGCCTAGTTGTGTTGCTGGTATCCATACCATTGCTTCCTGATCGATTGGCGGCAAGCATATCGCGCAAGCCCACGTACCGCTGGTTGCAGACGCATGCCGAGGCGTCAAAGGCAGGCCCTGTGCTCTTTCCTGCTTCACGCCCTCAAAACCCGAGACGGCTCACTCTTCCCCTGCTTCCAACCGACCCGTGACTTTGGAGAGCTTGGTTGGAACACCACGAACGTCGTTACCTCAGCGCACACCTTGCAGGAGCCGTTCAATGAATGCCATGAAACGCGTCGCTTTCGCTGCTTCCGTAGCACTCACCACGGTTGGCGTCGCATCTGCAGCCGGGCAACCGATCGACAGTTGGCCGGCCAGCAAGGTTGGCGAAGCCACTCCCGCCGTACAGGGAATGCCGTCAGCCCTGGCCAGAAACCTCGCCACCTTCGATGACCTGGATTTCCGCGTCTACACAAAACAGCAATGGGATGACCTGCACCTGAGTCATGCCAAGGATATCGTCGTGCACTACCCGGACGGCCACACCACCACCGGCTTGCCTGACCACATCAAGGAGCTGGATTTCATGTGGACCTTCGCACCCGACAATCGGATCACCGAACACCCGGTGCGCTTCGGCTCGGCGAATGCCGAGTGGACGGCAGTCGCCGGCTTCATCGAAGGCACCTTCAGTAAACCCATGGTGCTGGCCGATGGCACCGTGATCCAGCCGACCAACAAGAAGTACCGCCTGCCGATGGTCACCATTGGACACTGGAACGAACAGGGGCAGATGACCGAGGAATTCCTGTACTGGGACAATGCCGCTTTCATGAAGCAGATTGGTGTTGGCAACTGAGATCGGTACCACTCGGTCCAACATATCAATCTGTTCATAGAAGCATCGCTCTTGTGGCTCGGGTAGGCGTCGCACCCGGGCCACTGCTTTCACCTATCGACTGATGCTGTTCGCTACCGCGGCTGCTCGGGCATGCAGCGCCGAGTAACAAGCCAAAAAACTCCCGCAACGCCACAAGTCGCCGCGCCCAGCACGCATACACCACTCCAACCTGCCCGCGCATACGTCGCCGTCGTGGCAATCGCACCGGCCCCGCTGCCTATCGCATAGAACAGCATGTACAGTCCAACCAATCGACTATGCGCCTGTGACTGCTCGCGGAGGATCATGCTCTGGTTGCTCACGTGCAGCGCCTGTCCGCCCAGATCCAGCAGGACGATACCGACGGCCAATGCCCATGGTGATTGCGGCATCAACGACAGTGGCCACCACGCCAGAAGCAGAACCAATAATGCGATCGTGGTGACGGTTTGACCTCGCCCACGGTCGACCCATCGGCCTGCTCGGGTGGCACCCAGCGCACCGATCACGCCGACCAGCCCGAATGCGCCAATAGCCGTATGCGAGTAACCATAAGGCGGCGCACTCAGCGGCAACACCAGCGCGCTCCAGAAAATGTTGAACGCCGCGAACATCAGCAATGCCAGCATTCCACGGATCTGCAGCACCCGGTCCTGCCGCAGCAGCTGCAGCATCGAACCAAGCAACTGCGGGTAGCGCATTGTCACTGCGCTCGCCGGCAGGCGTGGAAGTCTGCGATGGAGAACACCGGCCAGCAGCAGCATCGCCAGCGCCGCAACAACGTAGACGCTGCGCCAGCCTCCGAGGTCGGCGACACCGCCAGCAACCACCCGCGCCAGCAATAGACCGATGAAGACACCCGCCTGCGCAGCGCCAACCACACGCCCGCGCTCGCCGTTGCCGGCTGCACTGGCCGCATAGGCAATCAGCCCCTGCGTCATCGCCGTGCCGAGCAGGCCGATCGCCAACATACCTGCCAGCAACAGCCAGGGCGATTGCGCCCAGGCCACCCACAACAAGGCGACCACCAAGGCCAACAGCTGGACCAGCATCAAGCGACGCCGCTCCAACCTGTCACCCAGTGGCACAAGCAACAGCAAGGCCAGGGCACTGCCGATCTGGGTTGCAGTCACCACGCTGCCGACAGCGGCCAGGCTGATGCCCAGTGATGCGGCCAGCAGGTCCAGCAAGGGCTGCGCGTAGTACACATTGGCCACGCACAACCCGCTGGCGATGGCGAACAGCCATACCAGACCGGCAGGCAGCGCCTGACCTACCCGGGTCACAGGTGCCTCGGGCCGCTCCAAAGCACTTTCCAAAGGCAGGTTCATGGCGCATCCGAATCCAGTTGCATATCGCAACCAGATGCATGCTAGCGAACAGTGGTTTTAAAATGCAACTACAATGGGTGCAGCCACAGGAGTCGCCATGTCCCGCCGCATCCTCGAATCCGACTCACCCTGCCCGGTAGCCCGCAGCCTCGACCTTGTCGGCGACCGCTGGTCACTGCTTATCCTGCGCGATGCATTTGATGGCGTTCGCCGCTTCGGCGACTTCCAGCGCGGCCTGGGCGTGGCCCGCAACATCCTTACCGACCGCCTGCGCAAGCTGGTGGATGCCGACATCCTGCAGCTGCATGCCGCATCGGACGGCACGGCGTACCAGGAATACGTGCTCACCGCCAAGGGCGAGAGCCTGTTCCCCATCCTCGTCGCCCTGCGCCAATGGGGCGAGCAGCACCTGTACCAACGCGGCGAAAGGCATTCGCAACTGCTCGATAACCGCACCGGCAAGCCGGTTCCGTTGATGCGCTTGCTGGGTTCGGATGGGACGGCGTTGGCAGCGGCGGATACGCGGGTACGCAAGCTGAAGTGATGCCGCAGATGTGGCTTGAATTACGAAGCGTCCTGGCGGGATCAGAGCGGGGCACAATTTCCAATCAGCCCTCGGCTTCGCTCAAGCAACTCATGCAAATGCAGGTTGGAAGCGGCGTGAGCCAGCAGCCCCCTTGCTCTAATTGAAGTGAACCCGGTTCCGTTAGTTTCCGTCCTTGATCTCAGGGCGCTTCCTTTGTCTTCATCTTAAGCAAAGAATCAATGATGTCTTGCATAGGCATCCTATCGCCATGCTTACCATCCAACGTTGAAGAAGCATTAAAAGAAATAGCTTCGATGGAGCTTCTCATAAGCAGCGCCATCAATTCATCACCACCAACCTGCAAATCCCCGACCTGCTTCTTGTAACTTTCAAAAGATTTAGCCAGAGCCTCCTTATGCGAATACTCCTGCTGAAGCCTCTGAAACTCACTCCGCCTTTTACTCGCATAATACGCAAGCCAGACAGCCGGAGCATAGAAAGGCAACTTGTTGACAACACCCTTTAGAACAGACTCCCAATCCCCGACAGAATGAAACTTGATACCCCAGAGATAGATATCACTAACCAAATAAAACAAGGATCCCAGCATCAACGCAAAAATCGCACCATAAAAAACTCTTGAAGCATTTCTGATTGGAGCATCAAAAGATATTTTCTGCTGATGATACGCCCCCGCCAACCCAGCGCTAACCGCCCCCGGAATAAGCCCCTGAATCTCCTCACTTAATGCGCGAAACTTTCTTTTCTGATCGCTCTCAAACGTTTCCAACCTAACCTTTAGCGATTCGTCACCACCAAACACGTACGACTCAAAACCCTTAACCTCCTCCACTCGCCGCAACGATTCTTCGTATCCAACTTTAAACTCAGCGAACAAAACCTTTGAATTGGATGCAGCCTCGTGTATGGAGTCAATGAGTGAAACATCAAAACCCTCACTTGGCAGATAGATCCTGTCGGAGTCTTTAGATATTCGCTCCTCAAATGCAGACATTTTTTCAAGATGGGACTCTGCGCGCCTCAGTATTGAGTCATCTCCGACTGAAATCTGAGATTCAGAGTTCTTAATCCTAGATGATATCAAATCAATTTCAGCAACAACTTCCTTAGCCTTTCTTAGCTCTTCCTCAACCTCAGCAGTTTCTGTCTCCACTGATCGGCGAAACCGAGGCAACTCCTCTGCCAAAGCGGAAGAGTACTCCTTTGCAACCTGCTTTAGATTTACCCTTGTGCCCCCTCGAATAGTTACATATGGGAGGAGTGACGACACAACCTCTGACCCACCCCCAATTACCGGTGCATTTCAAAGTAGAAAATCCGGCATTCTACGACTCTAGGGAATTCGCTTGGGTCCCGTGTTTCAGGGCAAATTCCTCAGGGGTTTTCC
>NZ_JBRREG010000119.1:0-11468 GCF_056760155.1 Stenotrophomonas sp. STEN022 | reverse complement strand
GCACTACATTGGAATACTGGCAACGCCTCTGCCGAGCATGGCTCGGCACTACAGGTCCGCTTCAGCGCAGCTGCAGCTGCGTGGCGTCATCTACCCGCACATGCGTCTGGTAGTAATACTTGTCGCTGACGCGCCTGCCATCAGCAACGAACCCGATACGCACCATCCGCGCCGTACCCCGCACGAGAATCGCGCGTCCCTTCAAGGCTGTGCCGGGGTCCGACCCGTATTGAGCCACCATCTCCTGAAGCGCATCGGGCCCGATGCTGATGCTCAGGTTGCGCGGATCGCGGTAGTCCGATTGGGAGTTCAGGTACAACCTGCCATCGGCATTACCACTGGCACGCACCGTCAGCGCAAACACGCCATCCACCCCGCGCTGCGGCCCAGCCGCAGCCGCCAGCTGCACCGCCATGGATGGGTCCACCCATGTGCTGCCACGGCCGACATGCGCACATCCCGCCAAGCCCATGCACGCCACAGCCATCAACAAAAACCTACGCATGCTCGACTCCTTGTCAGCTTGGAACCGTTGATTCAAGCCCAGCCCGGGCAATGAATGCAAGAGACAGACGCCTCATACGCAGCAGCGCCAGCTGACCTGTGGGAGCAGCGGCAACATGGCATGTGATTGCATACAACCCGGCGCTTTCAGCTGCGCCAGCTTCGCGGCTGACGCTGCTCCTACAAGGTGAACAGCGCCAGCTCCAGGCCTACCCACGCCAGGAACGCGGCGAACAGCACTGCGGCTTCGCCGCGGCTGACCTTCAGGTCGCCGCGCAGCATCGGGTACAGCATCAGCACGAACACGATAGCCGCCGGCAATTCCAGGCGCACGAACGAGGCCGGCAACGGCATCGGCCGCAGCGCCGCCATGCCACCAATCACCACCAGCACATTGAACAGGCTGGAGCCGATCACGTGGCCTACGACCATGTCGCCCTGCCCGCGTCGTGCAGCGGCAATCGCCGCGGCGACTTCCGGCAAGGCAGTGCCGATGGCCACCGGCAACAAACCGGCCAGCAACGGCGACATGCCCCAGCCCGCGCCAATCACCGGCGCAGCCTGCACTACGAAACGCGCGCCGTAGTACAGCACCACTGCCGCGATGACGACACGGATGATGTTGAGCCCGAGCACGGTACGGGTGGTGGCGTAGTCAGCGATGCTTTCCTGCAATGCCGCCGGCTCATGCCGTGCACGCTTCAACAGGAACGCAAGCACGCCGACAAAGCCCAGCAGCAACACAACGCCTTCGATACGGCTGATCGCGCCATCCAGGCCGAACACGATCAAGGCCAGCGTCGCCACCGCCAGCAGCACCAGCAAGGGCGACAGCAGGCGCGTACGCACCACCAGTGGGAAAGCCAGCGCAGCCAGAGCCAGGGTCAGGCCAACATTGACGATATTGCTGCCGACCGCGTTACCCAGCGCCAACTCCTGCGCACCGACGGCGAAAGCACGGGCATTGACGACCAGCTCCGGCAACGAGGTACCGAAGGCCACCAGCAGCAAGCCGGCGACGAAGGGCGAGGCACCGAAGCGCTGGGCCAGGCCGGAGGCGGCCTTGACGATGGAGTCACCGCCCAGGGCCAACAGCACCAGCCCCAGTACAAACCATGCGATAGCTTCGAACATTGCGCCTCCCTCCCCTGCAGTGATGACGGCAGTGCCGGGGACATACCCGCGCAACCGCCTATGGCCGCAGCAGGGTATCAGCCACAGCCTTCCACGTAATCCACCTGCGGCGGCAGGCCTACGCGCCAGAGCGTGGCCTTGCCGTCGGCGCCCAGCTCGAACACCAGCACGCCCTGGCTGCCATCCGTTGCGGGCACCCGCAGTACCTTGCCGCCTTCCACGTATTTGTGCGACTGCAGCGGCTCTGCCTGCGGGTAAAGCACCTGCAGCTGGGCCAGATCCATGCCGATCTTTCCACCACCGGGTGCAACCGTAGCGCCACCGCGTACGTCGTAGCGGACGAATTTGCCGCCTTCCAGCATGAAGAACGGCCCGCCCTCACTGTGCGCGGCCGGCGACAGGTAGTAGCAGCCGCCATCGGCCGCGGCATCGCCCTGCAGTTCGCCCGTCCATACCGTGCGCAGCTGCTCGGCATCGATGCCGAGTTGTGCGGCGCCATAGCCCTGCCAATCGGCATCGCTGGCTGCAACCGGGGCTGCGCCAGCCGGAGCGGAAACAGGAGCAAGAGCAGGAGCGGCAGGTTCGGCAGCTGCCGGCTCAGCCGGCGGCGTGCGCTGGCATGCCACCAGCAGGACGGTGAACAGTGACATCGGCAGGGCAATGCGCTTCATGCAACAGCTCCGGGCGGGTTCGCGGCCGAGTCTAGCGGCAACTGTGCCCGGCCAGCGCGAAGACAGGCTTGTCATCGTGGTTTCACCTGATGGCGACAGGCTGGGCGCCTACGTCGCCCGTGCCCACCGCCCATGCAACCGCACAAGACCGAACTTGGCCACACCGTGTTGCAGACGCACCGCGCCGCGCTGGACCTGCGCCAGCGGCGGGCATTGATCCTGTGCGACGGCAAGCGCAGCCTCGCCGAACTGAGCGGCATGCTGGGCAACGACGTCCCCGAACTGATCGCGCAACTACAGCGTGATGGCTATCTGCAGGTGGAATCCCCACCTGCACTGGCGGCGACGAGTCCGGCTGCGAAGCCGCTTGCCGAGGCGGCCGCGTCGCCCGCCGCCATGCCACGTGCACCGGTGGAGCGGCGCCGTTCGATGGTCGCAGCGCGCATCTATGTGCTGGACATCCTCGCCCTGCAGCGCAATCCCACCGCCGCGCAGCTGCACAAGCTGCTGCAGGCAGCGCGCGAGGAAGGCGACACCGTGCAGGCACTGAAGCTGGCACTGAGCCATCTGCCGGCAATGACCTCGGACGGCTACACCCAGCGTGTGCGTGGGCGTCTGCAGGAAGTGCTGCCGGAAACGCATCTGGCAGCGGTGCTGGAACCAGCACCGCTACCGGCCTGAATCAGGCCTTGGGCGGCGTGAAGTTGTTGCGCAGCCCGCTCCAGCAGGTCTGGTAACCGCGCTGGCGGTGCGCGGCCTCCATTGCCTGTTCGGTCGGGCAGATCACGCCACGGGTCTCGAACATGAAGGCCATGGTGTCGGTGATCACGTCCGGCTTGGACAGGTCAGCGTGCGAGGCCTTGTCGAAGGTGGCCGCATCCGGACCGTGGCCGGTCATGCAGTTGTGCATGGACGCACCGCCCGGCACGAAGCCTTCGGCCTTGGCATCGTAGGCGCCATGGATCAGGCCCATGAACTCGCTGGCGATGTTGCGGTGGAACCACGGCGGACGGAAGGTGTTCTGCGCCACCAGCCAACGCGGCGGGAAGATCACGAAATCCAGGTTGCTGGTGCCGGGGGTATCGCTGGCCGAATGCAGCACCAGGAAGATCGACGGGTCCGGATGGTCGTAGCTGATCGAACCGATGGTGTTGAAGTGGCGCAGGTCGTAGCGGTACGGCGCGTAGTTGCCATGCCAGCCGACTACGTCGAGCGGCGAGTGGCCGATGTCGGCGCGCCACAGACGGCCCTGGAATTTGGCGACCAGCTCGAACTGGCCGTCGAGGTTTTCGTAGGCGGCAACCGGCGTTTCGAAGTCGCGCGGGTTGGCCAGGCCGTTGCTGCCGATCGGACCGAGGTCGGGCAGCTTCAACAGCGCGCCGAAGTTCTCGCAGACGTAGCCGCGTGCCTGCCCGTCCGGCAGCTCGACCGCGAAGCGCACGCCGCGCGGAATCACCGCGATCTGCTGCGGTTCGATCTCGATCACGCCCAGCTCGGTGCGCAGGCGCAGTCGGCCCAGCTGCGGCACGATCAGCAACTCGCCGTCAGCGTTGTAGAAGTAGCGACCACGCATGTCGGCGTTGGCGGCGTACAGATGGATGCCGGCGCCGGTATGCGCTTCGGCCGAGCCGTTGCCGCCCATCGTGTACAGGCCATCGATGAAATCGGTGGGCGCGGTGGGCAGCGGCAGCGGGTCCCAGCGCAGCTGGTTCGGCGATGCAGCGGCCTTGCTGAAATCGCTGTGCAGGCGCGGCTGCTCGAACGGGGTGAACTCACCGTGCATCGCCGCCGGGCGAATGCGGTACAGCCAGCTGCGGCGGTTGCTGCCGCGCGGCGCGGTGAAGGCGGTGCCGGTCAGCTGCTCGGCATACAGCCCGTGCGCCACCTGCTGCGGCGAATTGCGACCCACCGGCAAGGTGCCGGGCACAGCCTCGGTGGCGAATTCATTGCCGAAGCCGGATTGATAAGCGTTGCTGACCATCACGAACCTGCCTGTGTTGTTGCATTTAAAGCCCCTCTCCCTCCGGGAGAGGGGTTGGGGTGAGGGTAAGAGCTGAAGCATTGCCGCTTAAAGCCCCTCCCCCTCCGGGGCCGGGGCAGGCTGCTTGCGAACCATTGGTTCGCAGCCTGACTCGGCGCCCTTGCGCTGGCCGCAAGGGCCGGGGCGCGGAGCGGGGGTTGGGGTGAGGGTAAGGCTTTCAGCCATCATCAAAATGGCTTCCAGCACCGCATCCACCTGCAGCAGCACATCGTTGTCCCAGAAGCGCAATACGGTCAAACCTTGCTGCTCCAGGAAGCGAGTGCGCACGCGATCGACGTCTTCATTGTGCTGTGAGCCATCCAGCTCCACTACCAGCCGTTTGGCCTCACAGTAAAAATCCACGATATGCGGCGGAACCGGATGTTGCCTGCGAAACTTCAACCCACACAGCTGGCCGTTCCTCAACCTGTTCCAGAGCTTGCGCTCGGCGTCGGCCAGGCTACGACGGAGCCTGCGGGCACGATCAAGGGTAACGGTGGGTAACGGCGGTTTGCTGCTATAGCTCATGAAACGGCCTCCTTGCGCCTTTCATGATCTTTAGCAGCTTCACCCTCACCCCAACCCCTCTCCCAGCGGGAGAGGGGCTATGTCCTATAGCGCGTTACGTCTTACAGCACGCCACGATCCATCTGGTCGCGCTCGATGCTTTCAAACAAGGCCTGGAAGTTGCCTTCGCCAAACCCTTCATTGCCCTTGCGCTGGATGATCTCGAAGAAGATCGGGCCGATGCAGTTCTTGGTGAAGATCTGCAGTAGCTTGCGCTGCTTGGTTTCCGGGTCGGCGTCGATCAGGATCTTGTTCTTGCGCAGGCGCTCGACGTCTTCACCATTGTTCGGGATGCGCAGGTCGACCACGTCGAAGTAGGTGTCCGGCGTATCCAGGAAATCAATGCCCTGTGCACGCATCGCTTCGACGGTGTCGTAGATGTTGTCGGTGAAGCAGGCGATGTGCTGGATGCCCTCGCCCTTGTAGGCGTCGAGGTATTCGTTGATCTGGCTCTTCGGGTCGGAGGACTCGTTGAGCGGGATGCGCACGACGCCGTCCGGTGCGGTCATCGCCTTGGACACCAGGCCGGTCTTTGCCCCCTTGATGTCGAAGTAGCGGATCTCGCGGAAGTTGAACAGACGCTCGTAGTAATCCGACCACTGCTGCATGTTGCCCAGGTACAGGTTGTGGGTCAGGTGGTCGATGAAGGTCAGGCCGAAGCCGGCCGGGTTCTGGTCGACACCTTCGATCGGCTCGTAGTCGGTGTCGTAGATGCTTCCGGCACCGCCGTAACGATCCACCAGGTACAGCATGCAATCGCCAATGCCCTTGATCACCGGTGCCGGTACGGCGCGGGTCTCGGCCAGCAGATCCACTTCCTCGGCGCCGTTGCCCAAGGCCGCTGACAGCACCTCGGCAGCCGGCTTCTGGAAGCGGATGGCGAAGCCGCAGGCGCTCGGGCCATGCTTGGCGGCGAAGTCGGCGGCGAACGAATTGGGCTCCTCGTTCACAAGAAAGTTGACGCCGCCTTGACGGTAGACGGTAATAGCACGCTGCCGGTGGCGGAGTACGGCCGTGAACCCCATGTTCTTGAAGTAGGCGTGCAGCTGGGCAGCCTGCCCAGCCGGTGCGGCGAACTCGACGAACTCAAAACCATCGATGCCCATCGGGTTTTCAAAGGTGGTGACCTGCATGCCCAGGTTGGGCGCGTTGGATGCAGTAGGGGTATTCATGGGTTGCCTCCGGGAGCATGGCGGTCGCCGGGGTACCGGCGATGAAAACAGGAAGATCCGCCCCAAAAAGCGGGTCTGGACCGAAGGTTATAGTTTCACATGAAACCACCATCAAGGTGCACTGCAGCATGAGCTCTTCCGATTACAGCAAGTCCACCAGCATCCGCGCCTCGCACGTGTTGCTGGATCTTGAGCAGTTCCTGCCTTACCGCATCAGCGTCTTGTCCAACCGGGTCAGCGGCAACATCGCCCGGCTGTACGGCGAACGCTATGGCCTGGCCATTCCCGAATGGCGGGTAATCACCATCCTGGCGCTGTATCCGGGCTCCTCGGCCAGTGAAGTGTCCGAGCGCACGGCAATGGACAAGGTGGCCGTCAGCCGCGCCGTGGCGCGCCTGCTGGAGCGCGGCTTCATCAAACGCGAGACCCATGGCGATGACCGTCGCCGCTCGGTGCTGGCGCTTTCCGCTGCAGGCTTCGAGGTCTACGAGACCATCGCGCCGATGGTGATCGAGATGGAACGGCGCCTGATGTCGGCACTCACCGAGGACGAGGAACAGGTACTCGAACGCCTGATCACGCGCTTGGCCGATGCCGGCCTGCAGCGCATGAACGAGGGTTGATCGTCAGCGACGATCAACTCAGGTGCTTGCGCCGCGCATAGATCCACGGTGCGGCAAGGGCCGCGATCGCACCACCTGCAAAACCCAATGCCGCCGCCACCGCCGCCGCTTCCACGCGGCCGGGCAAAGCCAATGCTGCAAGCAGCAACAGGCCGGCCGGCAGACCGATGAACGAGGTCAGGAAGAACCGCCAGCGCGGCACCCAGGTGTGCAGCTGCATCAGGCTGGCGCCGGTCCAGGCATCGTTGGCTTGGTCACGTCTGATTTTGTCCACAAGCTTGACCAGATCGACTTCAGCAGTGCCCTTGCCCATGCGCGCCAACGCCAACTCCGCGCCAACGTCGGTCGGTGCCGGCCAGTTGGACGGCCATGCTTCTGGCGCAGCAACGCCATAAGCGGTCAACAGCGGTAGCGACAGCGCCGGCACCGGCAGCGCACGTAGCCGCCGCTTGTCCATCACACACCAGATTTGAGTCAGGCCGTCATTGTTGACCTGATAGAGCGCGAGCTGTTCCGGCGCCGGGTAAGGCAACGCCGTCACCCGCGCCGCCATCGATTCCACCCCCATCGCGCGCAGAAAGCCGACGCGGCTGCGGCCGGAGTGCGCCCAGCCCAGGCCCAACGGCGACAGCAGCATGACTTCGGCGTGATCATTGACGCCGCTGTTGGCGCGCTCATCGCTGGCCAGAAAGGCCGACAGGGAATTGGGTTCGGCCACATCGGGCTTGCCCCAGCGCTGTGAATGGCCGAGCAGGAACTTCAACGGCACGCGTGCGGCGATGGTTTCGCCACACACGTTGTCGGAGGCGAACGGCACCACGCTGGCGACGAAGGCGCGCAGTTCGTTGCCGGGCGACGCACTCCACTCCGGTGGCAGCAGGCCGGCCAACAAGCCGTTGCGGGTCAGCTGATCGATCTGTTCTTTCTGTTCCACCAACCGGATGACGGCCGACTGCAACATGATGTTGGGCGGCACCGCGGCCTGCGGCAGCCTATAGCGCGGCGGCGGTGCGGATTCTTCCGGCGCTGCGCTTTCGTCCAGCAGTTCGTCCACCGTGGGCAGGCTGGTGCTGGCGAGCTCCTGCTCAACCGTTGCGGTGCTGGAATCGGGGCTGGCAGCTGGCTGCATGATGAGGGAGGGCAAGGCGCCGGATGCAGAGGGATTGATTCGTTAGCGGCCGCTGGCGAACAAAATGAAGATGACGGCTGTGGCCTAACCCCCTCCCTTGCGCATAGCGCAGGGGAGGGTTGGGGAGGGGTGCTTTGGCTTTGGCTTTGGCTTTGCTGCCAGCAAACAGCTAACAGCTAACAGCAAAATCAAATGCCCCCCTCCCCAGCCCTCCCCTGCGCTATGCGCAAGGGAGGGAGCACAAAAAAACGGCGCCTCTCGGCGCCGTTTTTGTTCAACCACATCGCAGGCTTACTTAGCCGGCGGTGCCCATGCCTTCAGGAAGGCATCGAACTTGGCGCGGTCGTAACCCTTGCCCTTCTCCAGATCGCCCGTGAACTGCGAATGCAGCAGCTGGCCTTCGGCATCCAGCACGAACAGGTGCGGGTAGCCCTTGATCTCCGGGAAGCGCGCAAGAAACTCGGCGTTCTCGTTCTCTTCGCTGTAGTTGACCTTCATCCACACGTAGTTGGCATCGCGGAAGCGGCGCAGCTCCGAATCACCTTCCATGAAGGCGTCCAGCAAGTGGCACCAGGAGCACCACTCCCCGCCCACGTCCAGGATGATCCGCTTGCCGCCACGCTGGGCCTCGACCTTGGCCGTTTCCAGATCCGCGACCGGGTCGCGGGCAGGGTCGAACTGCGCGTTGAGCCCAGCCACCGCAGCGATATCCGCTGCGGTGGGGGTATTGCCCGATGCCACCGGTTGGCTGGTGTCAGCCACCGGTGCCTTCTGTTCGGAGGTATCCAGCGGCTGCACCGTTTCAGGTTTGGCGGGCGGCGGTTGATTGCAGCCAACCAGCGCCACGGTGAGCAACAGGGGAACCATTCCAAACAGCAGTTTCATCGCCTGACTCCTTACTTCACGCCGTGCATGAGCTTGTTGATCAGCGGAGCGACCAGGAACAGCACCACGCCCGAACCCACCAGGGCCCAGAAGCCGAAGGTGTAACCGGACTGCGCCGACGCCACGGTCATGCCGCCTTCGCCGCTGACCTTGCCGGCAAAGATACCGGCCAGATTGTTACCAATGGCGATCGACAGGAACCAGCAACCCATTGCCATGCCGGCCAGACGGGTCGGTGCCAGCTTGGTCGTCATCGACAGACCGATCGGCGACAGGCACAGCTCACCGATGGACTGGATCACGTAGACCGCGAACAGGGTCCAGAACGGGATCTTGCCGGCATCGTTGACCATGCTCGACAGCGCAACCATCAGCAGCAGGAAGGCCAGGCCATTGAAGATCAGGCCCAGGCCGAACTTGCGCGGAATCGACGGATTGGCCTTGCCCATCTTGACCCACATCCAGGCCATGATCGGCGCACAGACGATGATGGCCACCGAGTTGACCGACTGGAACCATTCCAGCGGGAAGGTCCAGCTGCCGAACTCGCGGTTGACGATCTTGTCGGCGAGGAAGGTGAACGAGCTGCCGGCCTGTTCGAAGAACATCCAGAACAGCACGTTGAACACGAAGATCACCAGCATGGCGATCACCTTGTCACGCGCGACCGAGCCACTGCGGATGCCTTCCACCAGCAGCATCAGCGCCGGCACGATGAACAACGTCATCAGGATGGCCTGCAGCGCGTTGGCATCAATGGTCAGCAGGAAATAGAACACCGGAATGCCGATCAGCAGGCCCAGCGCAGCCACCAGTCCGACGCGGCCCAGGCTCTTCTGGCCTTCTTCCGGCAGGCCGATGCCCTTGAGCTGGCTACGACCGAACCAGAACCAGATCAGGCTGGCCACCATGCCGATGCCCGAGGCGATGAACACCCACTGGTAGTGCGGGTCCTGCTCGGTGCCGAAGACCATCTTGGCCAGCGCACCGGTGATGACCGGGGCCAGCAGGGCACCGATGTTGATGCCCATGTAGAAGATGGTGAAACCGGCATCGCGGCGTGCATCACCCTGCACGTACAGCTTGCCCACCATGGTCGAGATGATCGGCTTGAACAGGCCGTTGCCGACGATGATCGTGGCCAGGCCGAGCTTGAAGATCACTTCGCTGGGCGAGACCAGCATGAACAGGCCGATGGCCATGAACAGTGCGCCCAGCAGGATGGAGCGCTGGAAGCCGACCAGCTTGTCGGCGACGTAGCCACCGAAGATGGCGCCGGCATAGACCAGCGCCAGGTAGGCACCGTACAGCTCGGCTGCAGGCTTTTCGCCCGAGGCCAGGCCGCCCTGGAACTGCGCGACGATGTACAGCACCATCGCCCAGCGAATGCCGTAGAACGCAAAGCGCTCCCAGAATTCGGCCATGAACAGCATCCACAGTGGCTTCGGATGGCCGAGGATGGTCTTGAACTCCGGCACGGGCGCCGGGGTTGGTTCGGAATTCGGCGCGGCAGCGCTCATGCGGTGTCCCCTGATCGAAATGGGCAATTACAGAAAGTCGGCCGGAACCGGCGCGACGGGCGAGGATCACAGAAGCGTCGGCTTCACGTCAAATACATACTGCTGCAACCAACAACTGCGCCATGGCTGGACCGAGCTCTCCGAGCCCAGCCCATGGTGCATTGCAAGCCGCTGAATAGGCTGGATTTTCAACCCCAGCAAGGGCTCAGGCGTCGCCGCGGATGGTGGTACGCACTTCGAACAGCTCGGGGAAGAAAGTCAGCTCCAATGCCTGCCGCAGGAAGCCCACGCCGCTGGAACCGCCGGTACCGCGCTTGAAACCGATCACCCGCATCACCGTGCGCATATGCCGGAAGCGCCACAGCTGGAACTGGGTCTCCAGGTCCACCAGGTCCTCGCACAGCGAGTACTCGCGCCAGTAGCGGTCGGTGTCCTGGTAGATGTTCTCGAATACCTGGCGCAAGGCCGGGTCGCTGATATGTGATTGGGTCCAGTCATGGCCTTCGTAGGCCGCCGGGATGGCATGGCCGAAGCGCGCCAGGTAGGCCAGGAACTCCTCGTACAGGCTGGGCGCTTCCAGCACCTCACGCAGCTGCGCCTGCCCTTCCGGGTCGTGGGCGAACACGTTGAGCATGTCGGCGTTCTTGTTGCCGAGCAGGAATTCGATATAGCGATATTGCAGCGACTGGAAGCCCGAGGACGGGCCGAGCACGTCGCGGAAGCCCATGTACTCGGAGGGCGTCAGGGTCTCCAGCACCGCCCACTGCTCGGTCAGCAGGCGCAGCACCTGCTTGGCCCGGGCCAGCACCTTGCGGCACTGCCAGACCTCGTCGCGCTGCATGTGGCCGCGCGCCGCGCGCAGCTCATGGGCCAGCAGCTTGAGCCACAGCTCCGAGGTCTGGTGCTGGATGATGAACAGCATTTCGTCGTGGTGCGGCGGGTTGGACAGCGGCTGCTGGGCTGACAGCAACTGGTCCAGGCGCAGATAGCCGCCGTAGGTGAGCCGGCCCTGCAGGTCGGTATGGATACCGGCTTCGAGCTCACGCTGGTTCTTTTCTACGGTCATCGGCCTGGCCATCGTATGGGGCGGCAAGGGTAACGCAGCGTTGGACCTTCTGTAGTGGGGGGGGCGGGGGGGGGGGCGGGGGGGGGGGGGGGGGCGGCGGCCCGCGCGGCGGGGGGCGCGCCCCGGGCCCCACCGGCGCCCCGCCCCCGGCGGGCGCGAGCCCCCCCGCCCCGCGCG
>NZ_JBRREG010000118.1:0-11474 GCF_056760155.1 Stenotrophomonas sp. STEN022 | reverse complement strand
CCCTATAATACCCCCCCCCTGCTCCGTCCCCCCCAAGGGGGGGGGTGGCCCCCGCGCCCGCGGCTTCCCCCAATAAAACCGCTAATTCCCCACGGGGCCGCGGTGCCGCCCCCCGTTTCTGTACGCATCAAGCATTTGAAGTATCAGTAACCGCGGTAATACGGCCACAGCGGCACAATCTGCACTTCCTTGCAGCCGTCATAGCGGCTGCAGCTGCCAAAGTAACCCGGCCCGGAATAGCGCTGGCGGGCATCGCGGTTATAAGGACTGTTGTAGAAGTCCGGACGCGAAAAATGGCCGGAACCATAGTAGCGGTACGGTGTTTGGCCGATGCTGGATTCGGTACGGAAGGTCTGCGCCAACACCTGCGAACCATCATTTTCGACATAACCGTTTTCGTTGTCGTAGCGCACCAGCCGGTAATAGATCGTCTCGCCGCCCTGCTTGCGGCTGTGCAGCTGCTCCATCTGCCCGCCGCCGGTATCGGCGTAGGCTTTGCCGCCTTCAAACAGCACTTCGCTGGGGTTGACGACTTCCTCCTCCAACGGCGGCGCGGCGGCCGCGCTCGCTGCTACTGCCAGCAACATGGCCGCTACAGCCAGCTTGTTCCACGCCTTACCCATAGTGCGCATGACCACCCTCCTTGATTGGGCACCTGCCGATAACGGCAGCCCGCCGTGATCGCCCAGCCAATACCGCTGGCTGAGCCGTCATTGCTACGTGCTGTCATCGCGGCGCCAGCTCTACCGACACTCGCAATGACCCATCGGGACGAATCCGCATTCATTATAGGAGCAAGCCACCCACAAAGCCGTGAAGCCGGGTCGATACTCAGCCCGCAGGTTTGGCCTGCTGGAAGCCAGCCAGTGCCCGGCGTATCACCTGCCTGGCTTCGGCAGCATCACCCCAGCCGTTGAGCTGGATGTCCGCACCACCGGGCAACTGCTTGTAGACGCGGAAGAACGCTTCGATGCGCTGGATCTCCACCGCCGGCAGGTCCTCCAACGCACGTACCTTCGCATAGCTTGGATCGACCGCATCCACCGGCACGCCAACGATCTTCTCGTCGGCCTCGCCTTTGTCGACCATGCGCAACACGCCCAGCGGGCGGAAGCGAACGACGGCGCCGGGCTGGATCGGGAAGCGGGTCAACACCAGCGCATCCAGCGGATCACCATCACCGGCCAAGGTCTGCGGCATCGAACCGTAGTTGGCCGGATAGGCGACCGGCATTGACAGGAAGCGATCCACCCGCAGCTCGCCGTGCTCACCGAGTTCGTATTTGATCGCGCCGCCAGCGGGGATTTCCACCGCCAGCAGTACCTCCTCCGGCGCGTTGCCCGGTTGCGGCAAGGCAAAGGGATGCAGCAACTCGCGTGCCGCCAGCCCGTTTGAAGTTGCGACCAACAACATGCCGCACAGCGCTGCCTGCATCACCTTCATCTACTCACTCCCAGCAACGGTCGTCGCGCCCCTTGGGCGAGACTGCACGCGGGCAATCACGCTGCGGGATGCGCCCTTCGGTGATCTCGCGGAACTGCTTGCCACCATCGGCGCCACGGTTGATCTGGAAAGCGTCATACAGGCGACCGGTTGCCGTGCGCGCCTCGTAGTGCAGCCCCTTGTCGTCCAGTCGTAGCACCTGGAACAACTGCGTGTCTTCGGCGGTCGGTTTCATCGTCGCGCGCGCTTCCGGCGACAAGCGGTACTGCTTGGGACCGGCAACGGACGAGATGTACTGCGGCAACGCTGCTCCTGCATCGGCACGGCGGCCGTAGGTGTGATCGTGGCCCTGCAGCACCAGATCGACCTTGTGCCGCTGCAGTACAGGGCGGATCTCGCTGGCAAGCACCGAGCTGTCACGCTCGGCGCGCAAGGGATACAGCGGCTGATGCACGACCACGATATTCCACGGCTGGCGACTGCTTTCCAGCACACCCTCCAACCAGTTCGCCTGCGCCTTGGCGGTGCCCAGATCCAGTGCCGAAGTACCATCCAACACCACCACGCGCAGACCCTGATAGTCGAACCAGTAGGTCGTACTAGCAGTAGCCGATGCACCATTGCCCGGCAGCGCGAAGGTCAGCGGCCAATGCTTGCCCAGCACACGCCGTTCCTGCGGCGTGTCCTCGAACTCTTCGAAGTACTCGTGGTTTCCTGCGGCCGGTGCGACCGCCATGCCCGGCAGCAACCAGCCACCAGCGGCGAACCACTCGCCCCATTCATTGTCGTCCTCGCCATCACCGCCACTGACCAGATCACCCGCAAACAGCGTGAGCCGCGCATCCGGCGCGGTCTGCCAGCCCTGCCGTATCACTCGGCTGACATGGCTGAGGTTCTTGTTCTGGGTGTCACCGAAGTACAACACCGTCAGCGACTGACCAGCGGCAGCGGCGGTACGGAAGTGCTGCCATGCACTCCAGGTGCCCTGCCCCTGCACCCGGTAGGCGTACAGCGTGTCGGCCTGCAGACCATCGATCAACGCACGATGGTGCTGGCTGTTGCCGTTCTCGGTCTGCAGCTGTTGGCTGCTCGCAGTGAGCTGCCGCACCTGGCCCATGTCCGGCGAGTCGCCAGCCACGGTGATTTCCAGCAGCGCCGGCTGGGCCAGCGGCGCTGTACGCCACGCCACCGCGAAACCGCTGCTGGCATCCTGCGCTGGCGACGCGACGATGCGGTCAGGAAAGCCACTGGCCGCGTAGTGCCGGCTCCCCGCCGGCACCTGCGTGTTGGGCTCGGCAGCTGGAGCGGCCCCCACCGCTCCAGCTGCGCCCAACAACGCTGCACCAATCAGAACGACCAACGGCAGCCGCTGCCTCAAACAACCATGCCCCCTCACTTGCCGCAGTCCTGCGGCAACGACAACGCCTTGGCGATGTCACGCCAATCAAAGGCCACCACGCCTTGATCGTCGTGCACCGCGTACAGCGCACCCTGCGGGAAACGTGCCGACACCTGCTGGCTGTTCCAGATGCCGTCGGTATTGGCCACCGTGTTGCCGTGGAACGAACCCACCGGCGCCAGCGTCTTGCGATCGAACAGATGGAAGGTACTGCGCTGCTTGCCCTGCTCGGTGGTGATCCACCAGCCGCCGTCGCCGCAGGTACGCAGCATCACGCCCTCGGCCTGTGCCTTGAACAGGCCGCGACCAAAGGTTTCGCCACTGAAGTCACCGGCCAGGTTGTAGATCTTGAACTCGCTGGCATAGCTTTCGTCTTCTTCGGCGATCAGCAGGCGGTCGTTGGCCGGATCTCCCCAGATCGATTCGACCACACGCAACGCGCCCTTGGGCGAGCTGTCGCCGATGCTGCGCACCAGCCTGGCCTGCACCTCGTCGCCATTGACGGTGACGTGATAGCGCCGCACACGCTCGTTCAGCCGCTCCAGCGCCGGCAGAATGTCATTGCCCGCCGCATCCTCGCCATCGTCGTAGGAGTCAGTGACGTACAGGTCATAGCCGCCCTGCACCGGGTTGACCCACAGGCCATAGGGCTTGCGCAGGTCGTTGCCGGCGAACACGCCCAGCGGCTTGAAGTCCGGCAGCTGCAGCACCTGCACGCGGTGGTTGTCGCGTTCGACGATGAACAACAGGTCGTCCTGCACCGCAATGCCATTGGGGCGATCGAACTGCCCCAATGCGGTGCCGGTGCTGCCGACGTCACGCAGATGCCTGCCGGTCTGGCCGTCGTACACCACCAGCTTGTCGGTGGCCTTGGCGGTGGCGATCAGCCACAGCCGGCCATCGGCACCGCGCCAGCTGGCCGGCGAATCGATGTTGTCAGCCGGCGTCATCGGCGTCAGGAAGGCTTCGGCCACCAAGGTGGACGGGACAGCGGTCGCACCCTCGGCAAGATCGGCAGCAGTCGGTGGCGTGCTGGACTTCGGCACCGGCTGGCAGGCGCTCAGCACCAACGCAACGGCGGTAGCGAGCAGCACGGCCCTCACAGTGCCACCTTCACGCCAATCGCGTAGGTACGGCCGTATTCCTCGTTCTGCAGGGTGCGCGAAGACACGCCCTGGTACAACTCGAGCGGCTCATCCAGCAGGTTGGAAGCTTCCAGGTACAGGCTCACGTTCTTGCTGAGCTTGTAGTCGAAGCTGAAATCGAGCTGGGTATGCGGCGCGACGTAGATATCGAATGCGCGGCTGTCGCCAATGGTGTCCAGGTACTCACTGCGATAGACGCCAGCCAGGCGGGTACTGAGACCACCCCACTCATAGCCGATATGCGCGCTGTAGATATTCTTGGACGCACGCGGCAGGTTGAAGTCCTCGCCTTCGCGGTCAGCGATGCCCGGATCGAAATCGGTATCCAGCCAGGTGCCGCTGGCACCGACCAGCAGGCCAGCCCATGCGCCCGGCAGGAAGCTCAGCTGCTGCTGCCAGTTGAACTCGGCGCCGAACACCTTGGCCTTGTCGCCATTGATCGAGCGGGTCACGTCGAAACCCGGGTACTCGGAATCGGTCTTACTCTCCACCTGCACGATGTAACCGTCGATGGATTTGTGGAACAGGCCCAGCGAGATGATGCCGCTGTCACCCAGGTAGCGCTCGAGCGAGAAATCCAGATTGGTGGACTCGTACGGGTCCAGGTTCGGATTGCCGATACGCGCTTCCTTATCGTCGCGGTTTACTGCCAAGCGTGGCGAGACATCACCAAACGACGGACGTGCGACGGTCTTGTTGACCGAACCGCGCAGCACCCAATCATTATTGGTGTCATAGCGCAGGTGCAGGCCTGGCAGCACACTGGTATAGCTGTTGTTGGCGATGCGCGGCGTAACAACAACAGTCTTGCCATCGCTGGCGATATCCACGTCGTTGCCGGTGGCATTGAACTGGGTGTTCTCGACGCGCACGCCACCGATCACGCGAAGCGCGCCAATGTCCCAGGTGCCCATTGCATAGGCCGAAAGGATGTCTTCACTGGCAACATAGTCCTCTTCCAGCGAGGTCATCTTGTTGCCAGCAACGTCGCCGGACTTGGCGCTGTACCTGCTGCCGTTCGCCGCCCACCAGGCGCGCATCGCCGCCGAGCTCATGCCTTGACCGAGGCTGCCGCCGCGATGATCCAGCGTCTTGCCGTTCCAGCCGGACAGATCGACCGCCGGGCCGGTACGCAGCTCGACCTCGTCCACATTGACATCACGCTCGCGCCAACGGCCCAGCACACCGAACTTGTAGCTGGCCTTGTCGCCATCAAAGCGGATGTTGACCTGCGCGCTGTGCTCGCTGTCGTCGATCTGCTTGGGCGAGAGCACCACGCGATCGAAGACATAGTTGCCGTTGTCCATCCAGCCGCTATCACTCAGGCTGATACCCGGGATGCCGCTGTTCTGGTTGAGGGTTGCCGACATGTCACTACCGTCGTAATCGAAGCGCGCTTCCATCTCGTCGTTCACGCGCTCGCGGGTCTTGGTATAGCCAAGCTTGTAATCCAGCACCGCGCCGCTCAGGCGATTCTCACCACCGAGGCTGACGGCCAAGGTGTTCTCTTCCTTGGTGCGGTAACGCATGCGCTTGCTGATGGCATCGCCCGGCAGATCGTCCACCTGGTAGCGGCCACCGCCCAGGGCGGTGATCGATTCCGCATCACCAAAGCCAAAGATCGTGCGCTGCCGCGTTTCAGCATCGTCGAACTGGCTGTACAGGGTACGCAGGTAGTAGCGATTGTCGTCATCCGGACGCCAATCGAAGTTCAAGTTTGCGCCGGTGCGTTCGCGCTCGATGGTGTACTTGCGACGCTGTACCTCGACCGCAACCAGATCATCCTCAGCGCCGCCATCGAACTTGTCGTACTCCACTTCGGTGTTGTCGGATTCAAAGGTTCGCTTCTGGTAGTTCACACCCAACGCCACACCGAAGGTTTCCGCAAACACTTCGCTGTAATTGAACGCAGCCTTCGGGCTGGTCTCGCCCGACAGCTCCTGGTGGCTGCCCTCCAGCTTGCCCTTCAAGGAGCGGCCATCACGATCGAAAGCGGAAGCCGATTCCACCACCACCGCGCCACCGATGGCATCACCCGGCATATCCGGCGTGGCCGACTTGATCACCCGCAGGCGCTCGGTGGATTCGGATGGAATCACGTCCAGCGGCGCTGCACGCGAGGAATCCTCGGGCGTGCCGATGGCGATGCCGTCGATGCTGACGCTGTTCAAGGCTGCATCCAGGCCGCGGATCACCACGAAGCGACCCTCGCCCTGATCGCGGGTGACGCTGACACCGGGCAGGCGCTGCAGCGACTCGGCGACGTTCATGTCCGGGTAGTCACCCATCGAGTCGGAGGCGACTGCGTCCTGCACGCCATTGGCGTCGCGCTTGAGTTCAACGGCACGGATCTGTGCTTCGCGCTGCGCACGTACTTCAATGCGCTCCAGATCGATGGCGGCCGCCGCACCACTGGCGAGCGTGGCTGTGCCATCGGCCGTGGCCTGTTGTGCATATGCAGGCGCGACAGCCATACAGGCCACCGCGGTCGTCACCGCCACCACCAAGACGCTCTTGCGCACTACCGCCCCCAATCTGTGTAAAGGATGGGTGTGCAAGGTATGTCCGTTCAGTTACGCGACAGTTACAGTGACACAGCGGGAATATTTCAGTGTGTTACTTCACAGGTACAGCGCGGTCAAAGAAAGCCGCTCCGTCAGCGTCATGGGCGTTACTGCCAGCCTCGGAGCCGCCGCTCCTCACCACAGTGCTGTTCGCTCATTTACGGCGCGTGCCTACAAGAACCTTCGCCTTTCTCCAACTGAAAGCACTCCATCACCTGATCCGGACAACGCTCACTGCGTTGCTGACGCCCTCTACCCGCATTTCGTAGACACCGTCGGCCTTTCTGATCAGCCGCACCTTGGGATCGGTCTTGTCTCCAGCAGAGTAACCACCCTGTGTCTGCCGCCATAGCTGACCATTGGCCAGCCTGAACTCGGTATCTCCCCTCCAACCCGTAAACCGGCCCTTGATCGTGGACTTGATGCTGCTTGAACTTTCCATCCACGCAGAAAGCGAGCGCTCGATACGCTGCACCCGCAACACCTCTGCACCAACTCCGATTTCATTGCTCGTCGGGCACACGATTACCTCCCCCCGCCGTCTACTCATGTATCCGGGGCCTGAGCTCACCTCCCACATGCTGCGATCGGACAAGATGATGATCTCTCCAGCGCGTCCCTCCAGGCGCTCGGGCCCTACCACGTTAGCCACATGGCAACCCCCGCCCCAAGCGACGCTTGGCAGCAGCAACGCTACGCCAGCCATACGTTTCCTCACGCGCATGTATGATCCCCCGCCGCCATGAAACGCATCAACGCCTCCGTACCATGATCGTGCCGGACACTCCGTCAACCTGCATCTCATAGTCGAAGCCCCGCCGCATCAACGTCACTCGTGGCGAATAAGCTGTTGTTTTCCGTACGCGCCCATCAGTCTGTTGCCAGATCTCCCCGTTCTGCAGCTGGAACAAGGTTTTCCCGGTCCATCCCTCGAAATTTCCTTTGATCCGGCTTTCGATGTGATGAGTGGCTCCCGCAAGAGACGAAGGCGAGGCGCGCGAACCAGAGATGGAAGCAACCTCCACTTCCGGATCCAACTCCACTTCAGGTTCCGGTTCTTTGAGGTAACCGAATTCGGCATCGTAGCGAACCAATCGGTAGTACATCAGCTGCCCGTTCTGTCGACGCGTGCGCAGCGCCTCCAGCTGGCCACGCCCCAGATCGATATAAGGCACACCGCTGCGAAATATCACCTCACTGGGATTCACGATCTCCTGCTCCAGCGGCGGCAGCACTGGCACGGCAGCCGCGTCCGCGGACCACAACGTGAACAGCAACAAACCCGTCCAGACCAACACCTCATCACGCAAGCGCATGCCCCCCTGTGTCGCACTTTCGGCCCGACGCGGGCTGCGAGCATCATCTCTGGAAACCACCCCACAAGTCACCCAGCACTGGCGTCACGCATCAGCCTTTGAGCCGGGCGCACGCCCACTGGATCCGGAGCCGCGTCTGCGCGCACGTTTCTTGCCGCGCCGGCCGGGCTGCCTCGCTCTATCTGGCGACTCGCGCCCGGCCGGCCTGCCGTTGCGAAGGCATGAGCGCAGAGGCGCTAAAATGGTGGCTCTCCTCCTGCTTGATCACGCCCATGAAAATCGTCGAAGTCCGCCACCCCCTGGTCCAACACAAGATCGGCCTGCTCCGCGATGCATCCATGAGCACCAAGGATTTCCGCGAAGTGGTCAACGAGCTGGGCACCTTGCTGGCCTACGAGGCCACAGCAAATCTGGAGACCGAAAGCCACACCATGCCCGGCTGGGCCGGCCCGGTGCAGGTCCAACGCATTGCCGGCGCCAAGATCACGGTCGTGCCGATCCTGCGCGCCGGCCTGGGCATGCTCACCGGCGTACTCTCGCTGATCCCGGCTGCGCGCGTGAGCGTGGTTGGCCTGCAGCGCGACGAGGAAACCCTGCAGCCGGTGCCCTACTTCGAGCGCCTGACCGGCCGCCTGGAAGAGCGCGATGCGCTGATCCTCGATCCGATGCTCGCCACCGGCGGCACCTTGATCGCCACCATCGACATGCTCAAGCGTGCTGGTGCACGCCGCATCAAGGGCATCTTCCTGGTCGCCGCACCGGAAGGCCTGAAGGCGCTGGAAGCCGTGCATCCGGACGTTGAGGTATATACCGCCGCCATCGACGAGCGCCTCAATGAGAAGGGCTACATCCTGCCGGGTCTGGGTGATGCCGGCGACCGTATCTTCGGCACGCGGGTTGGTTGAAGCCAGTCCGCGCAACACGTGGCTGCAGGCAACTGCCGGCAGCCACGCCAACGTTATCGCCGCAGCCAGTGCTCACCAGCAGCCGGTGAAGCGGCCAAAACCCCGCGCGCAGACTCGTTTCCAAGCAACTCGGCCTGTAGAAACGCGGTCCCGAGTTGCCGGGCTCTTTCGAACAGGTGCTCCGGTTCTCCACCGATCAGGTTGTGGTCGCCACCAGCAAGCACCACCGCGGTCTTGCCACCTGCGGGCGCCGTCTCGACCGCATAGAGGTGATCGGCTGGATCCACGACGAAGCCCGGCACCCGGTCTTCATCGCCGGTAACAAGCAGCATCGGCACTGCCAGCGATGCATACGATTCCGGCCCGATCAGGCCCGGTATCCTGCCCGGCGACGAGTAACCCAGCACCGCGACCACCGATGGGTCGCGCAGCGGCCCCAGCTGGGACAGCGCACCGCCGAGCGCTGTCGAAATCAAGGTCCCAAGGCTGTGCCCAGCTGCGGCTACCGGCAACCCCGGCCAATGTTCGGCCGCATATGCGCTGGCCGCGCGCATGTCGGCGAAACGTTCGCCCAGGCCCTGTTGCAGCGAAAACTTTTCCCGCTCCGGGTACTTCACCGAATCCACGTGCAAGGGCGCCAGGACCACGAAGCCGGCATTCGACCAGGACTGCATCAGCCGCTCGTAACGCTCCGGCCAGGCGCCATGCCCCGAGGAAAACAGCACCACCCCGCGCACCTGCGCAGGCGCCCATATCGCCATCGTGGTGGCGCGATCAGGGCGAGCCTGCAGCGGGACCACGTCGGTCGGAGCGGCAACCGCCGCCATCGCCGGTGCCAGCAACATGACGCAAGCCAGCATGGCACCGCGCAGCAAAGAAGGAAGTTTCAAGGCGATACCTCTGCAGAAAGTGTTGCGACGACTGTGGCCGCTGACAACGACCAGATTCAGTGCCGGAAGTCAGTTTCTACAGGGGCGAAGGTCAGCACATGCGTCCCTCAGGCGCACGGCAACGATTAAAAAAATTTCATCGCCGGTTGACGAAGACTTACTCCCCTGCTGGCGGATGCTCACCGCACCACCCGCGAAGGAGCCATACCATGTACCGCCCCGCCCTGCTCGCCTGCCTACTGCTGGCCACCGCACTCCCCCTCGCTGCTAGTGCCGCGCCAACCGCTACCCGCACACCGCAACAACAACGCATGGCCGATTGTTCGGCCAAGAACAAAGGCATGAAGGGCGACGCCTACAAGCAGGCGCAACGCAGCTGCCTCAGCACCCACACCGCCCCGGCAACAGCCGCAACGCCTGCATTGGCTGCGCACCCGGCAATGGCAACGCCTTCGCCGACTGCAGCAAAGCCGATGCCGATGCCTGCAGCACGCACCGCCACCGCGGCGGTCACGCCGCAGCAGCGCATGGCCGGTTGCAACGCCGACGCCGCGAGCAAACATCTTGCCGGCGATACCCGCAAGACCTTCATGAGCAATTGCCTGCGCACCCATTGAGCGCTATCGGCAGGCAACAAAAAAGAGCGGAACCTTTGGGTTCCGCTCTTTTCGTTCGCGTCACATATTGCCTGGGGAGCTCAGGCGGCCAGCGAACGCGCCTTCAACTCACCCACTTCATGGGCGGTGGCAAAGCGCCCCTTCTCGTCACGCACCACCTGCGCCATCGCACATTGCGGATCGTGGGTGAAAAACAGGTGCACGTTGCGCGCCAGTTTGTCTTCCAGGAAGGCCCGTTTCTCGTCGATCAACAATTCAGCATTGCGGTCTTAACCCATGGTGATCGGCACATGCACCCAGGAGCGCCCGGGAATCAGATCCGCACAGAACACCACGCCACCGCGCGGCTGCCCGTTGACCCGCTCGGGACCGACGATCTCGGCCAGCATCAAGCCTGGCGTATGGCCGTCGCTGAAGCTGAAACGCACCGACTCGCCCAATGCTTTCGAATAGGCGCCGCTGACGATTTCCAGACGCCCACTGGCTTCCAGCAAACCGGTCAGCTCGGGAATGAAGCTGGCCCGATCACGTGGGTGCGGATGCTTGGCCCGCTCCCAATGCTCGGCACCAATCACAAAGGTCGCATTGGGGAACAACAACTCCGGCTCTCGACCTTCCGACCACTGTGCCAGCAAACCACCTGCGTGATCGAAGTGCAGGTGGCTGAGCACGACCACGTCGATGTCTTCATGCTCGAAGCCTGCCTCACGCAGTGAGTCGATCAACACATGACGCGGCTCCTGCACACCATAGCGCTCACGCAGCTTGGGCTCGAAGAACGCACCGATGCCGGTTTCGAACAACACGGTCTTGCCACCCAGCGGGCTGGCCAGCAAGGCGCGGCACGCCAATTCAATACGATTGGCATCATCGGCCGGAGCCCATCGCTCCCACAACGCCTTGGGTGCGTTGCCGAACATTGCGCCGCCATCGAGTTTTTGCGAGTTACCGCGAATCGACCATAGTTTCATATGAAAAATTCTACCCGCTGCGCGTTAAATATTCGCAAGGATCCGGTGGCGGATAATTGACGGGCAACGGTACTGGCGGAGACGTCGTGCTGTGTGCGTTTGAAGAGCGCTTGCCACCCGCTTTGATGCCGGGCCAGCGCGGGCTACTTTGTGGGAGCGGCGTCAGCCGCGAAGCAGGCAAATCATCGGTTGGCACAGTTGCCGAAGGTTTCAGTGACGTCAGC
>NZ_JBRREG010000117.1:0-11478 GCF_056760155.1 Stenotrophomonas sp. STEN022 | reverse complement strand
GGGGGGTGGGCGGCGGGTCGATCGCCCCTCCCCCCCCCCCCCACCTCCGCATCGCCCCTCCCCCCCCTCCCCCCCCCTCCCCCCCCCCCCCCCCCCACTACCCAAAGCCGGCCGGCAATGCCCCATTGCCGAGCATGGCTCGGCACTACCAAAAGCCGGGACGCTTCAGGCGCCGTAACGGGTCTTCAACATCGCCCACGCCGAGCGCAACGCCAGCGCCTCACCACCGGCCGGGCGGCCCGGGCGCTCGCCGTCGTTCCAGGCGTAGACGTCCAGATGTGCCCACACCTGGCCTTCGTTGATGAAGCGCTCCAGATACAGCGCTGCGGTTACCGAACCAGCCATGCGCGAACCAGCGTTGGCCAGGTCGGCGATGCCGCTGTTGAGGTAACGCAGGTAGGGACGCCACAAAGGCATGCGCCAGACCGGGTCGCGGGTGCTGTCGCCCGCCTGCAGCCACTGGTTGGCCAGGGTGTCGTCATTGGCGAACAAGGCCGGCAGGTCCGGGCCCAGCGCGATGCGCGCGGCACCGGTGAGGGTGGCGAAATCGAGGATGGTGTCGGGGTTCTGCTCGCTGACGTAGGTCAGCGCGTCGCACAGCACCAGGCGGCCTTCGGCGTCGGTGTTATCGATCTCCACGGTGATGCCCTTGCGGGTGGTGATCACTTCGCCTGGACGGAAGGCATCCGGGCCAACGGCATTTTCCACCGCAGCCACCACCAGGGTCAGCTGCACCGGCAGCTGCTGCGCCATCACCAGGCCCGCCAGGGCGATGGCGTGGGCGGCGCCGCCCATGTCCTTCTTCATGTTGCGCATGCCGTCGGCCGGCTTCAGGTCCAGGCCGCCGGTGTCGAAGCACACGCCCTTGCCGACCAGCGCCAGATGCGGCGCACCGGCATTGCCCCAGCGCAGCACGATCAGACGCGGCGCGCGATGCGAGGCACGGCCGACGGCGTGGATGGTCGGGAAATTCATTTCCAGCAGTTCGTCGCCGGCAATCACTTCCAGTTCGCCGCCATGGGCTTCGACCAGATCGCGCGCGGCGTCTTCCAGTTGCTGCGGGCCCATGTCTTCGGTGGGCGTGTTGACCCAGTCGCGCACGCGCAGGCAGGCGGTCACCACGTCCAGCACTTCAGCGGCCGGGCTTGCCAGCAGCTGTGCAGCCGGGCGTGCCAGCTTGCGGTAGCGGTCAAAGCGGTAGCTACCCAGGCCCCAGCCGATCTGCAGGTTGGCGCTGCTGCTGGCGTCCAGCGTGTTGGCAACCTGCCAGGTTGTACCGGCCGGCAGCGCGAACGGTGCATGCGCGTAGGCGTAGGCATCGGCATGATCGCCAACGCCTAGCACGGCGCCGGCAATGCCGTTGTCGCCGGGCAGCAGCAGCACGCTGTTCGGCGCGGCATTGAACTGTTGTGCTGCGGCCCAGGCCTGCACGGCGGCAGGCTGCTGTGCCTTCCACGCGGCGAAGCCGTCGCGGTCCAGCACGTACAGCGGCAGGGCGTTGGTGGAATCAGTGGTGTAAGCGGTAATCGGGGTCATGGTGTTCTCTTGCGTCTGCTGGCGGCCGTGGGCTTAGCGCTGCTGCGAGGATGCGTTCGCATCCAACCAGTCGGCCAGTCCGGTCAGGGTGTCGAACTGCAGGTCAGGCTGCAGCTCGGTGTGGGTCCATGAATGTTCTTCGCGGTTGATCCAGCAACCACGCAGGCCGGCGCGCATCGCACCGGCTACGTCCATTTCGGCATGATCGCCGACATGCAGTACCTGCGCGTGTTCAACGCCGAGGCGTTCGCAGGCGGCATGGAAAATACTGGGGTCCGGCTTGGCTGCACCGTGCTCGCGCGAACCCAGCTGGAAGGCGAACAGATCGCCAATGCCGATGCGCTGCAGGTCGGCGTTGCCGTTGCTCACTGCAGCCACCGGCACGCGTGCAGCGATGCGACGCAGTGCGGCCAATGCATCGGGGTAGAACTCGACCTGGTTGCGCGCTGCGTAGAACGCTTCATAGGCCGGATCCAGGAGGTCCATGCTTGCGCCGCTCTTTTCCAGCGCCTCGGCCAGGGTCAGCCGGCGCAAGGCGCTCAGGTCGTAGTGCAGCTGCGGATTGTCGCGGAACGAGCGTTCGCGCAGCTCACGCATGGCGGCGACCGGGTACATGCTGGCGGTCGCTGGGCTGTGTTCCAGCATCCAGTCGTGCAGCACCTGGTCGATGCGGGCCCCGATGGGTGCGAACGGCCACAGGGTGTCGTCCAGATCGAGGGTAATGGCGAGTACGGGGAAATTCATCCGGGCATTTTACGCCAAGCCCATGAGCCGGGCCTGTAGGGGCCGTGGCTGCCCGATCTTGCTTGTGGGAGCGGCGTGAGCCGCGAAGCTGACAATGCTGAAGCAACCAGCACCTCAGCCAACTGACGATGTACCTGCTTCGCAGCTTACGCCGCTCCCACAAAAAGAGTGATGCAAGGGCCTGGCACCACCTTTTTGGGGGCCAAGTGTTTGAGTGAGTAGCGCTTATTCCAGCAGCTTTGCCCAGTCGTGCATGCCATCGACGCGGCTCAGCACCAGCTTCACGCAGACCAGCAGCGGCACTGCCAGCAGCAGGCCGATCATGCCCCACAGCCAGCCGAACAACATCAGTGCCAGGATCAGCATCAGCGGCGAGATCGCCATGCTGCGGCCGAGCACGATGGGCGTGATCAGCTGCCCCTCCAGCGTGTGCAGGGCCAGGTAGGCCAGCGCCGGCAGCAAGGCGGTCAGTGGATCGCGGAATTCGACGAAGCCCATCAGCAGCATCAGCACGATGCCGATCAGTGGCCCCACGTACGGGGCGAAATTCAGCAGCGCGGCCACCGTGCCCCACAGCAAGGCCTCGGGCAGAGCGATGCCGAGCAGCATCAGCACGCCGGACAGGATCAGGCCCAGACCGACGTTGATGAGGGTGATGGTCAACACGTAGCGCGATATCTCGCGCTCGATCGAGCGCAGTATCTCGGCGGTGAAGCGCTTCTGCAGGCGGTTGGGCAGCAGCGCGATCACATGCCGCTGCAGGTTTTCACCGTAGATCATGAAAAACAGGGTCAGCAGCACCACTGCCAGCGCCGAGGCGGCCAGCTTGGGCGTGCGCACCAGCGCCTTGTAGGGATCGTCGAGCTGGGTGCGGATCACCTGCACCTTGCGGTTGCCTTCGCCGCCTGCAGCGCGGGCGAAGCTCTCCGCCGCCAGGTTGGCCTGCTGCACCGGTTTGACGAAGTCCTGCACCTTGCGTGAGATCTGCCGCATCTGCTGCGGCGCTTCCTGCACCCACTCGGTGGCCGGGCCGGCCAGCTGCACGGTCAGCGCGGCACTGCCAGCCAGGCCTACCGTAAGCACCAGCAGTGCGCCGAGAAAGCGCGGCAGGTGCAGTTTCTGCAGCAGGCGGATGATGGGGTTGCCGATCAGCGCGAAGAACATCGCCAGCAGCACCGGCAGGATCACTTCCTGCGCGGCCCACAGCGTATAGCCCACCGCCAGCGTCGCCAGTACCACCACGGCGACGGGCGCACGCGGACGTGGTGCAGGGGCTTCAGTGGGGCGGGGTGTGGCTTCGGGCAACGGGTCAGACATGCGGGCAGCGCTCCGTGAACGGAACGGCGCGGGGTGGCGCCGTGCTCAGGATTCTGACAGTTCTGTCGCCGCTTCGGCGGGGCCGGGTGGCGTGCTGTTGTTGCGCGCGGTGGTGGCGGTAGCGGCGGGCGGCGGTGTGTTGTCGTCGTCGATCTCATCGTCGCTTTCATCAGCATCGGCCGCAGCCTGCCCGGCCATCACGCCCGCCGCTGCCGCAGCGGCGGCAAAGGAGGCGACCGATGCCTGCGCGCTGCTGACCAGCCCGGACACCGAGCCGATCATCTGCAGCCAACGGCTGCCGCTGAAGGCGCCGCCGGGTTCAAGCTTGCCGGCCAGGAAGCCGCCAGCCAAACCGACAATCACGATGCGACCGGGCGTCCACGCGCTGCGCCAGCTCTGGTTGAGCTGGTTCCAGTGCTGGGTGGCTTCCTCGCCACGCACCTGCACCACGGCTTCGGCACGGCGCACACGGCGTTGCAGGGCTTCGAAATTCACGGTGTGTGCTCCCCGGGGATTTTCACTTCGGCATCGGGGTCTTCGCCACTTGGCTCGTCGAACAGACCCAGCCGCGACAACTGGCGGCGGGTGGCATGCATGCCGGTGTGGTGGAAGAAGTACGACACCCGCCAGATCGCATAGCCGGTGACGGCCAGGCTGGTGAGGGTGGGGATCAGCAGCGAGACGAACAGCGACAGACCCATGTATTGCAGCATCGCCACTGCCGTGGCCGCCAACAGCAGCCACGCCGAGGCGCCGAATACGATGGCTACGCCGCTCCATGCCAGGGAACGACCAAACGCGCTGCGCGCCAGGGCCAGGTCGGCCGACGCCAGCCGGCGCAGGGAGCGCAGCGTGTTGGAAGCCGAGTCCAGCGTCTGCCGGCCGGCCGCGCCAACCTGACGGATGCTTTCTTCCAGCCCGGGCGCCTGGCCCGGGGTGGAATCGTCGCCAGTGGGCGGTGTTGCGTTATCGCTCACGCCGATCAGTCGTTGCTGCGGGCGAGCTTGGCAATGATCCAGCCAGCGGCGAAGGCCACGCCGAACGAGGCCAGCGGACGCTCACGGATGAGGTCGGCGGCGCTGTCGATCAGGTCCTTGCCCTTGTCCATCAGTGCATCGACCTGTTCCTTGGCAGCGGCACCGCCAAGTTCAGCGGCGGCCAGACCGGATAGCGCGCTGTCGGACAATTCGGCCTTCATGTTGGCCTTGCCCAGGCGCAGTTCGTCGCCGGCAGCACCGGCAGCGCCTTTGACGGCCGAGCCAGCGGCGGAAGCGGCGGACTTCAGGTGTGCGCCAGCCTCGCCCAGGTGTTCCTTCATGTTCTCGGTATTGGTGGGGCTCATCGTGATCTCCTGGTTTCAGCGGGTGCGCCGGATGGCGCGCGGTTGCAACAGAACTCAACAAATAGCAGTTGCCGGGTGTAAACAACGTTACGCCGGCACCACAAGATGCTCACCTGGGCATCATCGCATCATCAATTGGCCACGCTGGCTGCCACCGCGCAGGATGCTCAACACCAGCTGCGGCGGGCGTTGGCCGAAGCTGGCGCGCCAGCCGGCGAGGTCGGTGAAGGCGCCGCTGCTGGCCGCGAGAATCACATCGCCACCGGCCAGGCCGGATTGCGCGGCGCGGCTGCCGCGTGCCACTTCGCTGACCAGCACGCCGTTGATGCCAGCCTGACGCAGCGATTCGGGCAGGTCGGCGAAGGTGGCACCGCTCAGTCGCGGGTCCAGCGTGTCGCCGGCCACCGCACGCGGCTGCTCCTTCAAGGTGGCCTTGAGCTGCAGCGGCTTGCCGTCACGGCGCACTTCCAGATCAACCGTGCGACCCACCGTGGAAAGACCCTCAAAGTTGTGCAGGGCCTGCGCGCTGTCCACGCGTTGGCCGTTGATCGCGGTGACCACGTCGCCGGCCTTTACTCCGGCCGCCGCCGCGCCGGAACCGGCCAGCACGCGCGTCACCAGCGCGCCGCGGGCTTCTTCCAGACCCAGGCCCTGGGCGATCTGCGGGGTCAGGTTCTGCGTTTCCACACCCAGCGTGCCGCGCACCACCACACCCTTGGTGATCAGCTGCTCGACCACGTCGCGGGCAAGATTGGACGGAATGGCCAGACCCAGGCCGATGTTGCCGGCCATGCTGCCCTGCGGGTTGTAGCTGGCGGTATTGATGCCGACCAGCTGGCCGTTGAGGTTGACCAGTGCGCCACCGGAGTTGCCCGGGTTGATCGAAGCATCGGTCTGGATGAAGTTCTGGTAGCCCAGCCCGCGGATGCCGCTGCGGCCTACCGCCGAGACGATGCCTGAGGTGACGGTCTGGCTGAAGCCGAACGGATTGCCGATCGCCACCACGAAGTCACCCACGCGCAGCTGGTCACTATTGCCCAGCGGTAGCGCGGTCAGCTTTTCGGCCGGGATGCGGATCAGGGCGATGTCGGTGTCGCGGTCCGATCCGAGGAATTCGGCCTTGACCGTACGCCCGTCGGCCAGGGTGACCTGCACGTCGTCGGCGTTCTCGACCACGTGGTGGTTGGTGAGCACATAGCCGCGCGCTGCGTCGATGATCACGCCCGAGCCCAGCGACTCGTTGATGCGCTCCTGCGGCACCTGTGGGAACAGGCGGCGGAAGAACGGGTCGTCGAAGTAGGGGTTGCGTACCCGCACCACCTGCTTGGTGTTGACGCTGACCACGGCCGGCATGGCCTGTTCCAGCATCGGTGCCAGCGACGGCACCGCCTGCCCGGCGACCGCAGACGGCAGTGCGGCGGTGGTTGGCAATACCGTGCTCAGCGAAGCGGCGTCGGCGCGGTTGTCCAGGTGGGCATTGATGGCGGTGGCGGTAAAACCACCAAAGGCGGCGGCCAGGGCCAGGGTCAGCAGGGTCGGGATGGGTCGCATTGCCGGGGGTTCCATGCGGGGGCGCCCGAGGGCGGCGCCGGGGTGGGGCGGGTTGCTGAACACGAGTGTGGCGGGGGGCAGTTAAATCGGCAATGAAACTTCTGCATTGCCGCAATCCCAAGAGCCTCAAGCCCTGCACGGAATGCAATAGCCAGACGGCTGATTTTTCGTTTGACATCACCCCGTGGGTGGGTAAGCTTGGCCGGGTCATCACCCACTAGATGTTGGGTTGATGTGAAAAGCGTCCCCAAGCAGTAGGGTTTAGTGCTCGGGGTGCAAGCACCCCAACGGAAGGCGTGCAATGACCGCGACAGTGATGCAGAAAACCGGTAGTTCCCGGAATCCCCTCATCCCGCCGACAGGCGCGTAAGTACGCGCCTGCGCGTCGTTGTCTTTGCTGCCCGGCCTGTTTGGGAAAAGAAAATCGCACCGCAAGGTGCCCCAGGAGAGTTTCCACAATCATGAGTACGGTGCGTCTGGAAGTGGTCAGCAATCAAACCAAGTCGGACATGATCCCTCTGCAACCTGCCTCGCAGGACATCTGGGAAAAGAAGTACCGCCTCACGACCAAGGCGGGCGAAGCGCTGGACGCCGATATCGACGGTACCTACCTGCGCGTGGCCCGTGCCCTGGCTGACGCCGAGGCAACCGACGACAAGCGCGCCTACTGGTTCGAGCGTTTCGCCTGGGCCCTGCGCCGTGGCGCAATCCCGGCTGGCCGCATCACCTCCAATGCCGGCGCGCAGCAGCACAAGCCGGCCACCAGCACCATCAACTGCACCGTGTCGGGCACCATCACCGACTCGATGGACGGCATCCTGGAGAAGGTCCACGAAGCGGGCCTGACCCTGAAGGCTGGCTGCGGCATCGGCTACGAGTTCAGCACCCTGCGTCCGCGCGGTGCCTTCGTTGCCGGCGCTGGCGCCTACACCTCCGGGCCGATGTCCTTCATGGATATCTACGACAAGATGTGCTTCACCGTGTCCTCGGCCGGTGGCCGTCGTGGCGCGCAGATGGGCACCTTCGATGTGTCGCACCCGGACGTGAAGGACTTCATCCGCGCCAAGCGCGAAGACGGCCGCCTGCGCCAGTTCAACCTGTCGCTGCTGATCACCGATGGCTTCATGGATGCGGTCAACAACGACGCCGACTGGCAGCTGGTGTTCCCGATCAACACCAAGGAACAGGCCGAAGTCGACCAGAACGCCACCGACGTGGTCTGGCGCGAATGGCCGACCCACGAGAACTACATCGTCCGCGACGACGGCCTGGTGGCCTGCAAGGTGTACGGCCACATCCGTGCCCGTCACCTGTGGGACATGATCATGGTCTCCACCTATGACTATGCCGAGCCTGGTTTCATCCTGATCGACCGCGTCAACGAGATGAACAACAACTGGTGGTGCGAGAACATCCGCGCAACCAACCCCTGCGGCGAGCAGCCGTTGCCGCCCTACGGCGCCTGCCTGCTGGGCTCGGTGAACCTGACCAAGTTCGTGCGTGACCCGTTCACCGACAAGGCCTCGTTCGACTGGGACGAGTACAAGGAAGTGGTGCGCGTGTTCACCCGCATGCTCGACAACGTGGTCGAAGTGAACGGCCTGCCGCTGGAACAGCAGCGCAACGAGATCATGCGCAAGCGCCGCCACGGCATGGGCTTCCTTGGCCTGGGCAGCACCATGACCATGCTGAAGATGAAGTACGGCAGCACCGAGTCCTGCGAGTTCACCGAAGCTATTGCCCGCGACATGGCCGTGGCCGGCTGGGAAACCGGCCTGGAACTGGCCCGTGAGAAGGGCGCTGCCCCGATCATGGAAGAACAGTTCCCGGTCACCGCCGCCATGCTGCGCCAGCGCCCGGAAATGAAGAAGGATGGCTGGAAGGTCGGCCAGAAAATCGCCGGCAAGGTGCTGCACGCCCGCTACAGCCGCTACATGCAGCGCGTGGCCACGGTGGCCCCGGAGCTGGTGGAAGAACTGGCCACGGTCGGTTCGCGCTTCACCCACCACAGCTCCATCGCCCCGACCGGCACCATCAGCCTGTCGCTGGCCAACAACGCCTCCAACGGCATCGAGCCCTCGTTCGCGCACCACTACAGCCGCAACGTGATCCGCGAAGGCAAGAAGTCCAAGGAAAAGGTGGACGTGTTCTCGTTCGAGCTGCTGGCCTACCGCCAACTGGTCAACGTCAAGGCCATGCCATTCTCCGACGAGGCCGATGCCACGCTGCCGGAATACTTCATCAGCGCCGACGACATCTCGCCCAAGGAGCATGTGGACGTGCAGGCCGCCGCGCAGAAGTGGGTGGACAGCTCGATCTCCAAGACCGCCAACGTACCAACCGATTACCCGTACGAGCAGTTCAAGGACATCTACCGCTACGCCCACGAGCAGGGCCTGAAGGGCTGCACCACCTTCCGCTTCAACCCGGCTGCCTTCCAGGGCGTGCTGGTCAAGGAAGCGGATCTGGAGAACACCACCTACCGCTTTGAGCTGGAAGACGGCCAGGTGGTGGAGGTCAAGGGCAACGAACAGATCGAGTACGACGGCGAGATGCACACCGCCGCCAACCTGTTCGACGCCCTGAAAGAAGGCTATTACGGCAAGTTCTGAGTGCCTTCATCGCCCTCCCGGCCGCGCGCTGGGAGGGCATGACGGTGGTCTCACCACCACCGGGTTGTTGCGCGCTTGTTTCACGTTGCATCGGCTTCGATATAGCATCGCCAACATTACAGACCCGATGCCCTTAGGAGGGCTTTATGAGCAATGGTAATGGTGTGACCGCGACCGTAACCCAGGTTGCCGAGGACGTGAAAGAAACCGTCAAGGAAACCGTCGCCCACGCGGGTGAGAGCATCGCGGCAACCGCCAGCGACGCCGTGGTTGCAGTGAAGGCCAGTGCAAAGAAGGTTGAGGCCGGCGCCAAGAAGCAGGTGGCCAAGGTCAAGAAGGCTGTAAAGAAGGCCGAAAAGGCCGTCAAGAAGGCTGAGAAGGTCGTCGCCAAGAAGGCCAGCGCGGCCAAGAAGGAAGTAAAGAAGAAGGTCGCTTCCGTGCGCCAGAAGCTGGAAGCCGCCAAGGCCAATGCCAAGGCAGAAGCCACCGAGCTGAAGAAGAAGGGCGCCGGCAAGCGTGCGGCGACCAAGAAGGCCATCGCCAAGGTCGAGAAGAAGGCCGCCAGCAAGGTCGCCTCGGCCAAGAAGACGGTGAAGGCTGCCGAGAAGAAGGTCGCCAAGGCCGTCGGCAAGAAGGCTGCTGCCGCCAAGAAGTCGGTGAAGGCCACCGAGAAGAAGATTGCCAAGGCTGTCGTCAAGAAGACCACCGCTGCCAAGAAGGCAGTGAAGAAGGTCGAAAAGAAGGCCGCCAAGAAGGTCGCCGCCGTCAAGAAGACGGTGAAGGCCGCTGAAAAGAAGGTCGCCAAGAAAGTAGCCGTCAGCAAGAAGACGGTTGCCAAAAAGGTTGCCTTGACCAAGAAGACCGTGGCCAAGAAGGCCGCTACCGCAAAGAAGACGGTTGCCAAAAAGGCCATCGCAGTGAAGAAGGCCGCCAAGAAGGCGACCCGCAAGTAAGCCGCACCGCGCGCCCCGTCCCGCAAGGACGGGGTTGCTGCCAATCCGTATAGCAACGCATAACCAGGACTCGCACCATGGCCGTCAAGATCGACAAGAAAATCAAGGGCTATTCCGTCATCACCCCGGACGACAAGGCCCGTGAAACCGCTGCGGCCAAGGCCCCGGTGGCTGCCGCCCTGGACGAGTCCCCGGCCGACAACATCGTGCACATGCACGAGCGCATCGAGCGCCCGGAAGTGCTGATCGGCAGCACCTACAAGATCAAATCGCCGCTGGTGGAACACGCCTTCTACGTGACCATCAACGACATCGTGCTCAACCAGGGTACCGAGCACGAACTGCGCCGTCCGTTCGAGATCTTCATCAACTCCAAGTCGATGGAGCACTTCCAGTGGATCGTGGCGCTGACCCGCATCATGTCCGCCGTGTTCCGCAAGGGTGGCGACGTCACCTTCATCGTCGACGAAATGAAGGCCGTGTTCGACCCGAAGGGCGGTTACTTCAAGGTCGGCGGCGTGTACATGCCGTCGCTGGTGGCCGAGCTGGGCTCCATCGTCGAAGACCACATGAAGTCGATCGGCCTGCTGCAGGACCCGGAAATGAGCGCCCACCAGCGCGCCCTGATCGCCGAAAAGCGCAAGCAGTTCGAAGAGCGCTCAAAAAAAAACAGTGAAGTAAGCGCAGCGCCGGTCACGCCGAGCGCAGCTGCAGCCCCCTCCCTTTCGCAAAGCGAAGGGGAGGGCCGGGGAGGGGTAGCTCTTGACGTTGCCGTTGCCCCCGAAGCCAACCCCGAAAGCGCCGACAACGGCAGCTTCCCCGCCAGCGCCACCATGTGTCACAAGTGCAGCACCAAGGCGCTGGTGATCATGGACGGCTGCCAGACTTGCTTGAATTGTGGGTATAGCAAGTGCGGTTGATTTAACTTCGTGATGATGTGATAAAGGCCCGGCGAAAGTCGGGCCTTTTATTTTTTTGGGGGGGGAGTGCATGAAAGATGGAATGGATCGATGGAGTCAAAGGTTTGATCTGGTCTTCAGTGGCGAGGAGTGGTTACGATTTGAGGAGCTCTTAAAGGAGGCGATAAAGAACTATGCAAAGGATGATCCTTGTGCGGTCGAGCTGGCCAGGCTTAGGAAAGCAAAAAACTACATCGATGCAATAGTTGGGTCTATTGATCCTCAGCTTATGCCGTTGGGTCCTTTGAATGGAGTCGTGGACCGGCTTAAGGCTGCGGCTGATAGTTTAGGTAATTATCTGCGTAATCAGAGTGATGCATATATTTCAATGGCCAATGATGCTATTGATGAGGTGACCCACCCCCAGAAAACTGGTGCAGGCTAAAGTAGAGACGTCGGTAGCATTGGGCCCCGTGACAAACGAGGATTCAGGCATGAAGAAGTCGCGTTTCACCGAGGAGCAA
>NZ_JBRREG010000116.1:0-12197 GCF_056760155.1 Stenotrophomonas sp. STEN022 | reverse complement strand
GGCTTTATCGGTAGCGCCGCAGCCGAGCATGGCTCGGCTCTACAGATGGAGCGTCAGAACTCGTCGTTGGCCAGCTGTTGCAGTTCGGCGAAATCCAGGATCTCCACCACATTCAGGTGGGGCAGGGCGATTAGGCCCTGCTGGCGCAACTTGGTAAAGGTACGGCTCACCGTCTCCATGGTCAGGCCAAGATGGTCGGCGATATCGCCGCGGCCCATCGGCAAGGAGACCCGGTTGCTGCTGCGGCCGTTCAAGGTTGCCTCGCGGGCAGCCAGGCGCAGCAGGAAGTCGGCCAGCCGCTCCGGCGGCTGCAGGCGGGCCAGTGCAAGTGCATTGTCCTGGGCCGCATCCAGCTCCTGGCAGGCGCGTTGCAGCAACTTGCGTTCCAGGTGCGGGTAACGCTGGCGCAGATCGCGCATCTGCGTGGTCGGCACCCGGCAGACCCGGCTGTCGGCAATCGCCTCGATATCGTAGCGATGGTGGTCGCTGCCGCTCAGGCCCAGATAATCGCCCGGCAGTACGAAGCCGTTCACCTGGCGGCGACCGTCGGCCAGGGTGCGCACCAGGCGCAGCGCGCCCTCGGTTACTGTATAGACATAAGCGCGCGGCTCACCGGCACGCGCCAGCGTAGTGCCCATGGCGACTGGCGTGGAGACGGTTATCTGCTCCAGCGCATGTACCTCATCACAGGACAAGGCCGAGCACACCGACAGGTGGCGAACCGAGCACTGCAGGCACTCGCGCCCGCCATTGCCTTCGGCGGCAACAGACGAAACGGGGTATTGCTCGGTGCCTTGGGCTGGCCGGGACATGTCTACAACAGGGGGGGAGGGTGCCCCAAATTGTACTTCATGCGGCCAGACGGGCGGTGTGCGGCTAGAATTGGCGACCGTTCCCCCTATTGAGTTGCAGGAGTTTTGCCCGTGATCAAGCCCCGTACCCCGCCCGGCATCATGGAATTGTTGCCGCGCGAGCAGATCGCGTTCCAGCGCATGCTGGACGTCATCCGCCGCAACTACGAGCGCTTCGGGTTCCTGCCGGTGGAAACCCCTGTGTTCGAGCTGTCCGATGTGCTGCTGACCAAGTCCGGCGGCGAGACAGAGCGCCAGGTGTACTTCGTGCAGTCCACCGGTGCGTTGGCCAATGCCGCCGAGTCGGCCGACAAGGGCGGCCTGCCGGAGATGGCGCTGCGCTTCGACCTGACCGTGCCGCTGGCCCGTTACGTGGCCGAGCACGAGCACGACCTGAGCTTCCCGTTCCGTCGCTACCAGATGCAGCGTGTCTACCGTGGCGAACGTGCCCAGCGCGGCCGCTTCCGCGAGTTCTACCAGTGCGACGTCGATGTGATCGGCAAGGACACGTTGAGCATCCGTTACGACGCAGAGGTGCTGGCAATTATCTACGCAGTGTTCTCTGAGCTGCGTATCGGCAACTTTGCCGTTCAGCTGAACAACCGCAAGCTGATGCGTGGTTTCTTCGAAGCGCAGGGCGTTGTGGATGCCGGGCAGCAGGCGCTGGTGCTGCGCGAGGTCGACAAGCTCGACAAGCGTGGCCCGGACTATGTGCGTGAAACCCTGGTTGGTCCCGACTTTGGTCTGCCGGCTGACGCCGTCGATCGCATCCTGTCGTTCGTCGAGGTCCGTTCGAGCTCGCACGCGGACGCGTTGGCGCAGATCGACGCGGTATTGGCTGCTGCAGGCGACTCGGCCAGCGAATCGCTGCGTACCGGTGCGTCCGAACTGCGCGAAGTGCTGGAGCTGGTGAAGGCACTGGGCGTGCCGGAAGCCGCGTACTGCCTGAATTTCTCCATCGCCCGCGGGCTGGATTACTACACCGGCACGGTGTACGAGACCAGCTTGGTTGATCACCCGCAGATCGGCTCGATCTGCTCGGGCGGCCGTTATGACGACCTGGCCAGCCACTACACGAAGTCCAGGTTGCCGGGCGTTGGTATCTCGATCGGCCTGACCCGTTTGTTCTGGCAGCTGCGCGAGGCCAATCTTATCGACGGAATCGCCGAAAGCAGCGTGCATGCGATGGTCGCGTTGATGGACGAGGCGGCGATGCCGCAGTCGTTGGATATCGCTCGTCGCCTGCGGGCCGGCGGCATCAATACCGAAGTGCAGATGGAGCCGAAGAAGATCGGCAAACAGTTCCAGTACGCGGCCAAGGCCGGCATCCGCTTCGTGGTGCTGGCCGGTGAGGACGAGCTGGCGCGCGGCGTGGTGGCGGTGAAGGATCTGCTGCGTGAGCAGCAGTTCGAGGTGGCCCGGGATGAATTGGCTTCTACCCTCCAGGTGGAGCTGGAACAGACCCGCGCGATGGCGCGCTGATGAAAAGCCCCGCATAGCGGGGCTTTTTTTTGTCTGTAGTGGGGGGGGGGGGGGGGGCGGGGGGGGGGGGCGGGGGGGGGCGGCCGGGCGCGGGGGGGGGGGGGCGCGGCGGGCGCCCCCCCGGCCGGGGGGGGGGGGGCACCTTTTGGCCGTCGCAAGGCGGGGCGGCAAGTGGCCCGCCAACGCCGGCGCCGCCCCTGGCGGGGCACTACAGATCCGCTCCCTCCCTTTCGCGCAGCGAAGGGGAGGGCTGGGAGGGGTAAGCCTTCTACCGACGGATGTGGCGCCGGCTTCGCGGCTCACGCCGCTCCCACATAGGTGGCTATACCTGTAGTGCCGGGCACGGCTCGGCACTACCGATTGGGTCGTTTGACTCGGGGTGCGTTTCGCACTAATGTATTAGCACGCTATTACATTGATACATGATGAAAACACGCCCTGACATCGAACGTGAAAAGCCATCCGACGCCCCGTTGAAGGCGCTGGCGCGTACGTTGGCTGCGCTGGACAAGCCGCAGGAGGTGCAGGCCTTCCTGCGCGATCTGTGCACGCCGGCCGAGCTGGAGGCCATGGCGGACCGCTGGCGGGTGGTCCCTTTGCTGCGCAAAGGTGTGCCTTATCGCGAGATCTATGACCTGACCGGGGTGAGCGTCACCACCATCGGCCGGGTCGCGCGTTCGCTCGAGCACGGTGCCGGTGGCTATGCCGCCGCCATCGATCGCCTCGCCACGCGCAAAACCGAATCCAACTGAGATAACCCCATGAGTGCTTCAACCTCTGCCCCGGCACGCGACCGGTTGCGTATCGCCATTCAGAAAAGCGGCCGCTTGGCCGATCCCGCGCGTAGCCTGTTGGCAGCCTGTGGCCTGAGCTGGCGGCAGAGCCGCGACAAGTTGTTCTGCTTCGGCGAATCGCTGCCTGTGGACCTGCTGCTGGTGCGTGATGACGATATTCCGGGTTTGATCGCCGACGGTGTCTGCGACCTGGGCGTGGTCGGCTTGAACGAGCTGGACGAACAGGCCAAGGCCCGTCGCCAGGTCGGCTTGCCGGACGCTTACCAACCGTTGCGTGGCCTCGGTTTCGGTTCCTGCCGTTTGATGATCGCGGTGCCGGAAGACTGGGATTGGCAGGGTGTGCAGATGCTGCAGGGCAAGCGCATCGCCACCAGCTACCCGGCCATCCTTGCAGCATGGCTGAAAGACAAGGGTGTCGACGCGCAGGTTGTTGAACTGTCCGGTTCGGTGGAAATCGCACCAAAGCTCGGCACCGCTGAACTGATCTGCGATCTGGTTTCCAGTGGCGCCACGCTGGCCGCCAACCAGCTCAAGCCGGTGGAAGTGCTGCTGGAAAGCGAAGCGGTACTGGCTGGTCCGGTGCACGAACTGGATGACGCCCGCGCGGGTCTGATGGCAATGCTGCTGCGCCGTCTCGACGGTTTGAGCAAGGTGCAGGACCAGAAACTGCTCATGTTCAGCGCGAGCGAAGACCGCGTTGACGAACTGGCCCGACTGTTGCCCGACGCCGAGCCGCTGCTGCGCCTGCCAGGGCAGGGCGACGCCGTGCGTCTGCAGACGATGTGCAGTGGCGCACTCAGCTGGCAGCGGCTGGAAGAGCTGGAGCGCGCCGGCGCGCAAGGCCTGATGGTCTTGGCCGTGGAGAAGTCGTTGGTATGAACATCCTCGATTGGAACGCGCTGGATGCCGATGCACAGGCGCGCGCTCTGACCCGTCCAGTACAGACTGTTGCCGCGCAGACCCGCGATTCGGTCGCCGGTTTGATCGCGCAGGTGCGCAGCGTCGGTGATGTGGCGCTACGCGAAATAACTGAGCGCTTCGATGGCGTTGCGCCGGAACGATTTGAGGTCAGCGAAGCTGAGTTTGCTGCCGCCGAATTGGCGGTTTCCGCCGAGTTGCGCATCGCCATGCAACAGGCTGCCGATCGCATTGATACCTTTCACCGCGCAGGCATGGCGCAGCCGTACAGCGTGGAAACCGCACCCGGCGTGGTCTGTGAAAAAGTCATCCGCCCGATTGCGCGGGTCGGCCTGTACGTCCCCGCGGGCAGCGCTCCCCTGCCATCGACCGCGCTGATGCTCGGTGTGCCGGCCAAGCTGGCCGGTTGCCGCGAAGTGGCGTTGTGCACACCGCCGCGCAAGGACGGCACGGCCGATCCTGCAGTGCTGGTGGCCGCGCGCCTGACCGGCGTGCACCGGGTGTTCAAGATTGGTGGTGCGCAGGCCATTGCTGCCATGGCCTATGGCACCGAATCGGTTCCGTCCTGCGACAAACTGTTCGGTCCAGGCAACAGCTTCGTTACCGAAGCCAAGCAGCAGGTCGCCCAGTCCGGTGCTGCCGCCATCGACATGCCGGCTGGTCCTTCGGAAGTGCTGGTGATCGCCGATGCGGGCGCGAACCCAGCGTTCGTCGCCGCCGATCTGCTCTCGCAGGCCGAGCACGGCCCGGATTCGCAGGTGCTGCTGCTCAGTGATGATGCTGCGATGATTGCCGCCGTGCAGGATGAGGTCGAAGCACAGATCGCACAGCTCAGCCGCGAAGCGATTGCCCGCCAGGCGCTGGGTGCATCGTTGCTGATCAAGGTGGATTCGATCGCGCAGGCATTTGAGATTTCCAACCGCTACGCGCCCGAGCACCTGATTCTGGCCCTGCGCGAGCCACGGCAGTGGTTGGATAAAGTGGAAGCTGCCGGCTCGGTGTTCCTTGGCGATTACACGCCCGAAGCGCTGGGTGATTATTGCTCGGGCACGAACCATGTGCTGCCGACCGCCGGTGCCGCCCGCGCCTACAGCGGCGTCAGCGTCGCCAGCTTCCAGAACCAGATCAGCGTGCAGGCTGCAAGCCGCGAAGGTATCGCCGGCATCGGCCCCTGTGCCTTGACTCTGGCTCGCGCCGAAGGCCTGGGTGCACACGCCAATGCGGTTGCGTTGCGGCTGGGAGTGGCACCGTGAGTATGCTCGATCTGGTACGCGAAGATCTGCGCGACTTCGGCGGTTACTCCTCCGCGCGCAGCGCCAAGCTGCAGGGCGATATCTGGCTCAATGCAAATGAATCGGCATGGGCGAATCCCGGCGACGCCGCTGCCAGTTGCCGTCGTTACCCCGATCCGCAGCCGCAGCTCCTGCGCGAGCGTCTGGCAGATATGTATGGTTGCCAGCCCGAGCAGCTGCTGATCGGCCGCGGCAGCGACGAAGCCATCGATTTGCTGGTGCGCGCCTTGTGTGTGCCGGGCCGTGATGCGGTGTTGTACACGCCACCGGTGTTCGGCATGTACGCGGTCAGTGCGCGGCTGCAGAATGCACCCGCGCTGGAAGTGCCGCTGTTGGATACCAATGCGGGGCTGGTACCTGATATCGACTCCATCATTGCCACTGCCAAGCAGGGCAATGCCAAGCTGGTGTTCCTGTGCTCGCCGTCCAATCCCGGTGGCCTGAGCATTCCACTGCAGCAGGTACAGGCCGTAGCCGAGGCGCTGCGCGGGCAGGCGCTGATAGTGGTTGACGAGGCCTATGGCGAGTTTGCCGATGCGCCTTCCGCCACCACCTTGATGGATCGCTTCGACAACATTGCGGTGCTGCGCACCCTGTCCAAGGCGCATGCACTGGCAGCTGCACGCATTGGCTGTGTGATTGCTGATGCAGCCCTGATTGCGGTGCTGCGGTGCTGCCAGGCGCCGTATCCAATTCCTACGCCGTGCTCTGTCCTCGCGCTTGCCGGCCTGGATGACACAGCGCTGTCCCAGACCCGCGCCCGCATCGCTACCGTCCGCAGCGAGCGTAGCCGGTTGCGCATCGCCTTGGCACTCCAGCCTTGTGTACGCCACGTTTACGGCTCGGACGCGAACTTCCTGTTGGTACGCTTCAACGATGCCGAAGCCGCTTTTCAAGCCTTGTTGAATGCCGGCGTGGTGGTGCGTGACCAGCGTGCCGCGCCGCAGCTGCAGGACGCCCTGCGCATCACTCTGGGCACCCCCGAACAGAACGACCGCGTCCTCGACGCACTTGCTACGCTGGAGCTCACCGCATGACCCCCATTCTGTTTGTCGATCGCGATGGCACCTTGATCGAGGAGCCGGCCGACTTCCAGATCGACGCCTATGAGAAAATCCGCTTCGTCAGGAACGTGATCCCGGCGATGCTGAAACTGCGCGATGCCGGCTATCAGTTCGTCATTGTTTCCAACCAGGACGGCCTCGGTTCCGAAGGCTATCCGCAGGCCAGCTTCGACGGCCCGAATGACTTGATGTTGCAGATCTTCGCCAGCCAGGGCATTACGTTCCGCGATGTGCTGATCGACCCGAGTTGGCCGCAGGACAACAGTCCAAACCGCAAGCCGGGCATCGGCATGATGGTCTCGTATCTGCAGGACCGCAGCATCGACTGGGCGCGCTCGGGCATGGTGGGTGATCGTCCCACCGATATCCAGTTCGCCGACAACATGAAGATACGGGGCTTCCAGCTGCGCACCGGACAGTTCGGCGGCGAATGGGACTGGGATGCCATTGCCCATGAACTGGCCGACGCGCCACGCCGCGCTACCGTGCAGCGCGATACCAAGGAAACCCAGATCCGCGTGTTCGTCGACCTGGACAAGGTCGCCAGCTCGAAGATCAACACCGGCCTGCCGTTCTTCGACCACATGCTCGACCAGATCGGCCGTCATGGCGGCTTCGCGCTGGAAGTGGAAGCCAAAGGCGATCTGCACATCGATGAACACCACACCATCGAGGACACCGGTCTCGCGTTGGGCCAGGCCTTACGTGAAGCCTTGGGTGACAAGCGCGGCATCGGTCGCTATGGCTTTACCCTGCCGATGGACGAGACGCTTGCCAGCGCCGCGTTGGATTTCAGTGGCCGCCCTTACTTCGTGTTCGACGGCGAGTTCAAGCGTGAGCGCGTTGGCGACATGCCGACTGAACTGGTGCCGCATTTCTTCCGCTCGCTATGCGATGCCAGCGGCTTGAACCTCAACCTCAAGGTGGAAGGCGAGAACGATCACCACAAGGTTGAAGCCTGCTTCAAGGCCTTGGCACGCGCCTTGCGCCAGGCCATCCGCAAGGAAGGCACCGAACTGCCTTCCACCAAGGGCGCGTTGTGAGCAGGGTTGGTCTGGTTGATGCCGGCGGCGCGAATCTGGGATCGGTGCGCTACGCATTGGAGCGGCTGCAGGTTGACGTGCAGATGGTGCGTGCGCCAACGGATCTGGCCGGCCTTGAGCGGGTGATACTGCCCGGTGTTGGTGCTGCGGCCGAAGGCATGAAGCGTCTGCATGCGCAAGGATTGGTGCAACCGCTGCGCGAGCTGCAGGTGCCGTTGATGGGTATCTGCCTGGGCATGCAGTTGTTGTTCGAGCGTTCGGAAGAGGGTGATGTGGAGTGCCTTGGCTTGCTGCCGGGTATCGTCCGCCGCCTGCATCCCGGTGTCGGCGTGCGTGTGCCGCACATGGGCTGGAACAAGTTGCTCGCCCTGCGCGAATCGCCCTTGCTCGATGGCGTGCCGCTGGGCTCGAGCGCTTACTTCGTGCACAGCTACGCCGCTCCTGTCACTTCCGACACCGTCGCTGCCTGTCATCACGGCGGCCTGTTTACCGCAGTGGTGCAGCGCGAACGCCTATGCGGGGCGCAGTTCCATCCCGAACGTTCGGCCGGGCCGGGCGCACGCATCCTGCAGAATTTTCTCGAGATTGCCGCATGAGTTTCATTGTTTACCCCGCGCTGGATATCCGTGACGGCCGCGTCGTGCGCCTGTTGCAGGGCGATTACGCCAAGCAGACCACGTACGGTGACGACGCCTTGCCGCGCGCGCAGGCATTCGCTGCGACCGGCGCGAGTTGGATGCACCTGGTCGATCTGGATGCGGCCAAGGCCGGCGGCTATACCTTGGCTCCCTTGTTGCAGCAGATCACAGCGACCACCAAACTGAAGGTGCAGACCGGCGGCGGCGTGCGTGGCCGCGATGACGTCGCCCGCATGCTTGATGCCGGCGCCAGCCGTGTGGTGATTGGCTCGCTGGCGGTACGTCAGCCCGAGCAGGTGCTGGCTTGGCTGGCCGAGTTCGGCGCCGAGCAGCTGACCATCGCGCTGGATACGCGTCAGGGTGAAGACGGCATTTGGCGCTTGCCGGTGCACGGTTGGACCGAAACCGCAGACGTGACCCTGGATGAGCTGGCCCAGCGTTACGCGCAGGCCGGCATGAAGCACCTGCTGTGCACCGACATTTCCCGCGACGGCATGCTGTCCGGTCCGAATATCGAACTCTACGCGCATCTGGCGCAATTGCTGCCTGGCGTCGCCGTGCAGGCCTCGGGCGGTGTGCGTGATGCCGACGACATCCGCGCGGCCAAGGCTGCAGGTTGCGGCGGTGCCGTGCTCGGCAAAGCCTTGCTGGAAGGCCGCCTGCAGCTGGATGAGGCCTTGTCATGTTGAGCCGGCGCATCATTCCCTGTTTGGACGTGCGCGAAGGCCGCGTGGTCAAGGGCGTCAAGTTCCGCGACCACATCGACATGGGCGACATCACCGAGCTGGCGTTGCGTTACCGCGACCAGGGCGCCGATGAGCTGGTGTTCTACGACATCTCCGCCAGTCCGGAAGGCCGCTCGGTCGACCGCGCCTGGATCGAACGGGTGGCGCGCTTGATCGACATCCCGTTCTGCGTCGCCGGCGGCATCCGTGATGTGGAAACCGCGCGCGCCGTGCTCAATTCCGGTGCCGACAAGATTTCCATCAATACACCGGCGCTGGAGCGCCCGCAGTTGATCGCGGAGTTGGCTGAAGCGTTTGGTGAGCAGTGTGTGGTCGTCGGTATCGACTCCATCCGCGAAGCCGACGGCCAATGGCGGGTGCGCTCTTACACCGGTGACCCAAGCAAGACCCGCGCCGAGGCAAGGCTGACCTTGGACTGGGTGCGTGAAGTCCAGTCCCTCGGCGCAGGTGAAATCGTGCTGAACTGCATGGACAGCGACGGTGTGCGCAAGGGGTACGATATTGCACAGTTGCGCCAGGCCCGGGCGCTGTGTACGGTTCCGTTGATCGCCTCTGGCGGCGCGGGCACGCCGCAGCATTTCGCTGATGTATTCGAACAGGCTGACGTTGACGGGGCTTTGGCCGCCAGTGTGTTCCACTCCGGCGCCATCGCAATTCCGGAACTGAAGCAGTTCCTGCGCGAACAACAAATCGAGGTTAGGGATGTCTACTGAATTCAAACCGGTTGATCCGGCCGCATTGGACTGGGAGAAGGTCAACGGCATGATCCCGGTCATCATCCAGGATGAGGCCACGCTGCGTGTGCTGATGCTTGGCTATATGGACCGCGACGCACTGGAGGCCACCCGCAGCAGAGGCAAGGTCACCTTCTTCAGCCGCAGCAAGAAGCGGCTGTGGACCAAGGGCGAGACCTCAGGCAACCATCTCGATCTGGTCGACATCCGCAGTGATTGCGACAGCGACACCTTGCTGGTTACCGTCCGCCCGCATGGCCCTACCTGCCACACCGGCGAGACCAGTTGCTTCAGCGCCGCACCGGGCAACTTCCTCGGCGCATTGAATGCCCTGATCAAGCAGCGCGAGCACGATCGCCCGCTTAACAGCTATACCACCAAGCTGTTCGAGAAGGGCGCACGGCACATCGCGCAGAAAGTGGGCGAAGAGGGTGTGGAAACCGCACTTGCCGGTGTCGTGCAGCGCGATGACGAATTGCTGGGTGAATCGGCCGACCTGCTGTTCCACCTGATCGTGTTGCTGCGCGCACGGGGCCTGTCGCTGGATGATGCGATCGGCGTGCTCGAAGACCGCCACGCCAAGGCAGCGGAAAAGGCAGCCAGCTGAGCAACTGTAGTGCCGAGCCATGCTCGGCAGGGGCTTTACGGGGAAATCCAAACGCCACCGGTAAGGCCCAGCCGAGCTTGGCTCGGCTCTACAGGAAAACCAAACGCCTTCGGTAAGGCCCAGCCGAGCATGGCTCGGCTCTACAGGGAAAACCAAACCCCACCGGCAAGGCCTAGCCGAGCATGGCTCGGCGCTACAGGTTTCTGTCGCCACCTGCCGCAATGCCTTTGCAGCATCCCGGGGCGATAATGGGCACCTGCCCATTGTCGTCGAGGACTCCATGCGCCCATCCCTGCTGACCGCTCTGTTGCTGGCTTGTGTGCCATTTGCAGCCAGCGCCTCCTGCGTCGACGGCACGGTATTCCTCGACAGCAACGGCAATGGCCGGCAGGACGTGGGTGAGAAGCCGCTGGCGGGCATCCGGGTATCCGATGGCGAGCACATCGTCAGCACTGGCCAGGATGGTCGCTATCAGCTGCCAACTTCCAACCAGCCCAATATCTTCATCATCAAGCCGGCAGGTTACAGCGCGGTCAAGCGCGGCGATGGCCTGCCGGACATCTGGCGGCCACAGGTGGGCGAGGGCGACCAGCAGTGCCGGCCGTTCGCGCTGAAGCTGGAGAAGAACCCGCCCAGCAGTTTCCAGGCGCTGTTGCTGGCTGATAGCCAGACCAGCACTGCGCTGGACGTCGGCTACTTCGAGCGCGACATCATTGAACCGCTGCGCGGCAAACATCAGGCGCGCCTGGGCATGACCCTGGGTGATATCACCAATGACGACCCCAGCCTCTATCCCGCGTTGACCAAGGCGGTCACCTCGCTGGGTGTGCCTTGGCTGCACGTGCCAGGCAACCATGACATGGATCTGGGCGCTAGCAGCGACGCCGATTCGCTGGCCAGCTTCCATCGCCAGTTCGGCCCGGACACCTACGCCTGGGAAGAGGCCTCGATGGTGTTCATCGGCATGGACGACATCATCGCCCAGCCCGGTCAGAAGCCGGCCTATGTCGGCGGTCTGCGCGAGGATCAGTTCGCCTTCCTCGAGGCCTACCTGCCCACCATTCCCAAGGACAAGCTGGTGGTGCTGGGCTTCCACATCCCGCTGTTCGACCACGTTTACCGTACGGAAGATCGCGCCCGTCTGTTCAAGCTGCTGGAGCAGGTGCCGCATCCGCTGATCGTCAGCGGTCATACCCACAACCAGAGTCAGGTGTTCTGGGGAGCCGCGCAGGGTTGGAACGGCGCCAAGCCGCTGCACGAATACAACGTTGGCGCGGCCTGCGGGGCGTTCTGGTCCGGAGTGAAGGACGCGCAGGGCATTCCCGACACCACCATGGCCGACGGGACGCCGAACGGCTATGGCTTGCTCAATATCCGCCCGCAAGGCCAGTACAGCGTCGAATACCGCGTTGCTCGTGCGCCTGCGGACCAGCAGATCGCTCTGCATGCACCGAAGGTGCTGCGGCAGGGCGCGTACCCGGCCTGGGGCATCTACGCCAATGTGTTCATGGGCTACGAAGGTCTGCCGGTGGAGTTCCGTGTCGACGGCGGCGAATGGCAGCCGATGAAACAGGTCAAACAGGCCGATCCGCGTTTGCTGGTGGAGAACATTGCCGACGATCTTGCCAAGGAACTGCGTGGCTACGATCGCTCGCCGGAGGCCGTGCCATCCAGTCATTTGTGGCGTGCCGCATTGCCGACCAAGCTGAGCGAGGGCGAGCATGCGGTGGAAGTACGCACCACATTGAATGGCGTCGAATACCGCAGCCAGGCCAGCTACCGGCTGCAGACCGCACAGCCGTAATAGCTGCGGCTGTTGTGGGGGGGGGGGGATGCCCGGACCCGGGGGGGGGGGGCGGCCCCGGGTTTTTTTTGTTTGGCCAAAAAAAAGATTAGGGGGGGGGGGGGGGGCGCCCCCCCCCCCCCCGCGGGCGGGGGGGGGGGGGGGGGGGGCCGGGCCCCCCCCCCCCCCCGCCGCGCGGCCGCGCGGTCCGTGGAAATAGGCCTGGATCCAGGGGTGGTCGAAGC
>NZ_JBRREG010000115.1:0-12351 GCF_056760155.1 Stenotrophomonas sp. STEN022 | reverse complement strand
CCCCCCCCCCCCCCCCCCGCCCCCCCCGCCCCCCCCCACATAAATTCCCAAACCCGCCGGCTGGGGGCCCCCCAAAAAGGCGCAAAAAAAAAACCGGGCGGCCCTTGGGCCCCCCCCTTTCTCCGTTGCTTGTCTCCGCTGTGCTTAGCAGCAGCGGAAGCCGCTCCTGCCGCCGAAGCGAGCTTCCTGACGTTCGCGGAAGAAGGTTTTGTAATCCATGACCTCGCGGTCAGGATGCTTCTCGCGCATGTGCCGGACATAGTTGTCGTAGTCCGGCACGCCGCAGCAAAGCCGCGCGGTCTGCACCAGACGCCGCCAGGTGCGGCGGAACGTCTGGTACTGGCCGACGGGGACCAGCTCGGTGCCCATTACAGGTCAACCTCGTGCGGCTTCAATGCCACGTACGGGGTTTCCTTGTCGGTGCGCACCGGCGAGCGACGTGCTGCGGCGATGGTCTTGATCGAATACACCAGCACGGCGAACACCACGAACAGGAACAACGCGGTCAGGCCGGTGTTGATGTAGTTGTTCACCATCACCTGGTGCATCTGGTCGAAGTTCTTCGACGGTGCCAGCAGTTCGCCGGCGGCAATGGCGTCACGGTACTTGTGCGCCTGGGCCAGGAAGCCAACTGCCGGAACGTCGGAGAAGATCTTGATGAAGCCGGCTGCGGTGGTGCAGATCAGCAGCCAGATGGCCGGGACCAGCGGCACCCAGGCGTACTTGTCTTTCTTCATCTTGAACAGCACCACGGTGCACAGCAGCAGCGCCACGCCGGCCAGCATCTGGTTGGCGATGCCGAACAGCGGCCACAGCATGTTGATGCCGCCCAGCGGGTCGGTCACACCCTGGTACAGGAAGTAACCCCACAGCGCGACGCAGCCGCCGGTGGCGATGAAGCTGGCCACCCACGAGTCGGTGCGACGCAGGGCCGGCACGAAGTTGCCGAGCAGGTCCTGCAGCATGAAGCGGCCCGAGCGGGTACCGGCATCGACGGCGGTCAGGATGAACAGGGCTTCGAACAGGATCGCGAAGTGGTACCAGAACGCCATCATGCCTTCACCCGGCAGCACCGCGTGCAGGATCTGCGCGATGCCCACAGCCAGTGTGGGTGCGCCACCGGCGCGCGAGAGGATGGTGGTTTCACCGATCTCTGCCGCGGTTGCGGTGAGCTGGTCCGGGGTGATCGCAAAGCCCCAGTTGGTGACGACCTGCGCAGCGTGCACCACGTCGGTGCCGATGATCGCAGCGGGGCTGTTCATCGCGAAGTAGATGCCCGGCTCGATGATCGAAGCCGCGACCATGGCCATGATGGCCACGAACGATTCCATCAGCATGCCGCCGTAGCCGATGTAGGCGGCATGGCCTTCATTGGCCAGCAGCTTGGGCGTGGTGCCCGAGCTGATCAGTGCATGGAAACCCGACACCGCGCCGCAGGCAATGGTGATGAACAGGAACGGGAACATGCTGCCCTTCCACACCGGGCCCGTGCCGTCGGCAAACTGGGTCAGTGCCGGCATTTTCAGCTCCGGCATCACGATCAGGATGCCGATCGCCAGACCGACAATCGTGCCGATCTTGAGGAAGGTGGACAGATAGTCGCGCGGTGCCAGCAACAGCCACACCGGCAGCACCGCAGCGACGAAACCGTAGCCGATCAACATCCAGGTGATCTGGATGCCGGTGAAGGTGAACATCGGGCCCATCACCGGGTCAGCGGCAACCTTGCCGCCGTACCAGATCGCGGCGATCAGCAGGATCAGGCCGACAATGGAGATCTCGCCGATCTTGCCCGGGCGGATGTAGCGCATGTACACGCCCATCAGGATGGCGATCGGCATTGTCGCGATCACCGTGAACATGCCCCAGGGGCTGCCCTCCAGTGCCTTCACCACGATCATCGCCAGCACCGCGAGGATTATGATCATGATCATGAAGACGCCGAACAAAGCGATGGTGCCGGGCACCTGGCCCATTTCCTCACGCACCAGATCGCCCAGCGAGCGGCCGTTGCGGCGGCTGGAGATGAACAGGATCATGAAGTCCTGCACGGCACCGGCCAGCACCACGCCGGCAATCAGCCAGAGCGTGCCGGGCAGGTAGCCCATCTGTGCGGCGAGCACCGGGCCGACCAGCGGGCCGGCGCCGGCAATGGCGGCGAAGTGGTGGCCGAACAACACGTGCTTGTTGGTGGGCACGTAGTCCAGGCCATCGTTGTTGATGACAGCCGGCGTGGCGCGGGTGGGATCAACCCCCAGCACCTTGTTGGCGATGAACAGGCCGTAGTAGCGGAACGCGACCAGATACAGCGAAACCGCTGCAATCACGATCCAAAGGGCATTGATGTGCTCGCCGCGGCGTAGCGCCACGACGCCTAGACAGAACGCGCCTATCAGGGACAGCAGCGCCCATCCGGCTTTGGAAAAACCTTTCATCGAGTCGCCTCGCAGGGGAATGTGTCCAAGGGTCTACCCATGCAGGTCAGGGGTCAATGTGCATGGCAGCTGAAGCGGATGCGACTTTGGTCTTAGGCCCATGTCTTATTGAACATGACTGGGGGGCTGCACTGTGTTGTGGAGGTAGGCTGGCTGGAACAAATGGTTGCAGCCGTGGCGATTGGTTTGGCGTTCGGCTGGGGCCATTCTCTGCTGCATGTTCAAGGAGATTCCTCATGACTAGCCAAGATTCCGCCCGGGTGGTGCGCAGCATCCGCGGCATGCCTACCTCCGACGGTGCCGGGGTGCGCCTGACCCGGGTCATTGGCACGCCATCGTTGCCGGAGCTGGATCCGTTCCTGATGCTGGACGAGTTCGGCACGGACCGGGCCGAGGATTACATCGCCGGCTTTCCCGACCACCCGCACCGGGGTTTCGAGACGGTGACCTACATGCTTGATGGACGCATGCGACACAAGGACAACCATGGCAACGAGGGGTTGCTTACCCCCGGCAGCGTTCAGTGGATGACTGCCGGCCGCGGTCTGGTGCATTCGGAGATGCCCGAGCAGGAGTCCGGTCGCATGCGTGGCTTCCAGCTATGGGTGAACCTGCCGGCGCGCGACAAGATGGGGGAGCCGCGCTATCAGGAGTTCGCGCCTGAGCGCATCCCGCAGCTGGCGCCGGCCGAAGGCGTGAGTGTAAAAGTGATTGCCGGCACGGTGGACTCGGTCAGCGGACCGATCCAGCAACCAGCCACCGACCCCGTCTATTTGGATATAGGCCTGAGCGCGGGCGCAGCTTGGAGTTACCGCTTGCCTGAAGGCCACAACGCTTTTGCTTATGTGTTCGAGGGCAATGCGTGGCTGGGCGAGGGCGAGGATGCGCGCGCGGTTGAACTGCAGCAGCTGGTGGTGCTGGACGGTGGCAGCACACTGCATATGCGTGCCGGTGCCGAGGGTGCGCGACTGATCGTGGTGGCTGGGCGCCCGCTGCGCGAACCGGTGGCACGGCACGGGCCATTCGTTATGAACACGCGTGAGGAGTTGATGCAGGCCTTTGTCGACTATCAGGAAGGCCGCTTCTGAACGATCGCCGGCCCCGTACGCAATGCGACGGGACCGGCATCAAAGGGTCTTCATCATTGGTCTGTCAGCAACGGACCGCTATCCGTCGTGGCTCAGTTGCTGCCAGCCAATGCAGACGGATTGAGATTCAAGGTCTGGGTCAGGTTTTGCAGGGTGCCCAACTCTGCATTGTCGGCGGCGTCGATCCAGATCTGCGCATAGCGGTTCTTGTCCAGCTTGACCACGCTGATACGGCGCGACTCCAGGCCCGGCAGGTCACGGCCGCCCATGTCCAGCTTGTACCAGTGCATCTCGGTGCCGCCGAACGCGCCTTTTTCCGCGCGCAGCGGGCGGTTCAAGGACAGGCCCGGATCACGCCCGCTCAACATCATGTTCAGTACTGCGCGGCCATCTTCGGTGGTGGCTTTGCAGACGATGAAATCGCTTTGTGTCTGTTGCTCCCAATGCAGGCCGCTACTGGCTGGCAGCGATGGGCATTGCACGGCCTGCTGGGCGGAAGCGTTGGCGCTGGCGGCGAGCGCCAGTGCGGCAGAAAATACAAGAACAGTCTTCACTTCGCATTCCCCCATGGAACATCGGCCTGATGGCGCGACGAAGTCGTGTGGATGGTTCTGAAGGCAGTACTGGCTGGTGGGTGGTATCCCTCCCTCTGTACGTGCATCCCCATGCGCGCCAGCCAAGTTGCGACGGTATTACAAAAACCCCTTCACATGCAAAGTGTCCTTTCTGCCAAAGAAAACGGCCCCGCGAGGGGGCCGTTCCGACTAAGTGATAACACTTAAAACCAATATGGCGACTTACTTGTCGCTGCCAATCCACTTGTAAGCCAGGCCGCCGATGGCTGCACCCAGGATCGGTGCCACCCAGAACAGCCACAGCTGGCTGATCGCACCGGGGCCGGCGAACAAGGCAACGGCGGTGGAGCGGGCCGGGTTGACCGAGGTATTGGTGACCGGGATGCTGATCAGGTGGATCAGGGTCAGCGCCAGGCCAATGGCGATCGGCGCGAAGCCGGCCGGGGCACGGCCATGGGTAGCGCCCATGATCACGACCAGGAACACTGCAGTCAGCACTACTTCGCACAGGAAGGCCGCAGCGACGGTGTAGCCGCCCGGCGACAGTGCACCGTAGCCATTGCTGGCGAAGGCACCGGCCTGGCTGCCATCGATCAGGAAGCTGGCATTGCCCTTGGCGATCTGCAACAGGATGAAAGCAGCGACGATGCCGCCCAGTACCTGGGCCACGATGTAGGGCAGCAGGTCCTTGGCCGGGAAGCGACCGCCAGCCCACAGGCCGATGCTCACCGCCGGGTTGAAGTGTGCGCCGGAGATATGGCCAAACGCATAGGCACCGGTCAGTACGGTCAGGCCGAAGGCCAGCGCAACACCGACAAAGCCAATACCCAGCGGATTGGCGTCACCGCCGAACTTCGCTGCCAATACCGCGCTGCCGCAGCCACCCAAGACCAACCAGAAGGTGCCGAGAAACTCGGCAGCCAAACGCTTTCCCATGCTCATGATGATGTTCCCTATGTTTTCCCCGGTACGGGTGTGGGGAAAATAACGGAGAAGAGGGTGAAGTGAGTAACAAATTTGCTAACTTTTTTGCCTGCGTAACGGTAGTGCTATGGGCCTATGCGCGATTTGCGGGTTGTCAGCTACAGTGAGGCGGGGGCGGATATCGGAATTCCGCCCTTATTCTGACCCGGTATATGAGCTCAGCCGGGTAGGGGGATGAATTCCTTGTCATCGCCGGGAATCGTGCCGAAGCGGCCATTCTGCCAATCGTCCTTGGCCTGTTCGATGCGCTCCTTGGAGCTGGAGACGAAGTTCCACCACAGGTGCCGCGGGCCATCCAGCGGTTCGCCGCCCATCAACATGGCCTTGAGTGGGGTCTTGGCACGCAGACGGCTACGTGCGCCGGGCTCGGGAATGATCAGATGCTGGGTAGGTACATCCACCCCATCCAACTGGGCGTCGCCTTCAAGGATGTAGAGCGCGCGCTCTACGTGGGAGTTGTCGAGGTCGATCTCGGCGCCAGGCTCAAGGTCGATGGCGACGTTCAAGGTGTCGGCGAACACCTTGACCGGCGATTCCTCGCCATAGGCGCGGCCGGCGATCACCCGCAGCCAGGCACCGTCGCGGTGCTGCTGTGGCAACTGGTCCGCAGAGAAGTGGAAGAAGCCGGGGTCGGTTTCCTCGTGACTCTTGGGCAGGGCCACCCAGGTCTGCATGCCGTGCAGGGCCTGCGCATGTTCGCGCGCCTCGCTGGGGCTGCGCTCGGAGTGGGCGATGCCACGGCCGGCGGTCATCCAGTTGACGTCGCCGGGGCGGATGATCTGCTCCGAGCCAAGGGTGTCGCGATGGCCGATCTGTCCGGCCCACAGGAAGGTGACCGTCGCCAGGCCGATATGCGGGTGCGGACGCACATCGATGCCTTGGCCGGGACTGAAGATGGCCGGGCCCATATGGTCCACGAACACGAATGAGCCAACGCTGCGCGCCTGCAGGGTGGGGACGGCGCGGCGGACCTGGAAGCCGCCAAGGTCGTGGACGCGCGGGCTGATGATGGTGGTCATGGCTGGCTGCTCCGGCTTGCTTGAATGTGCGGGCAGGATGGCATGGCACGGGCGAAGAAAGGGTTGTCGTGCGGGGAATGGATTGTTGTTTTGGTGGGGAGGGTTGGCGGGCCGGAAGCTGGCGGCTGAAAGCGTTACCCCTCCCCAGCCCTCCCCTTCGCTGCGCGAAAGGGAGGGGGCAAAAGCCACGAGTGCGCAGAGGCTGCTGCTTCGCCCCCTCCCTTTGCCGAAGGCAAGGGGAGGGCCGGGGAGGGGTGAGCACTTGCTTCTGCTCATTTACCAAACAAACAAAACCAGTCTCCCCTGCAACTACATGGCTTCCATACTCAACCCTCAGACAAGGAACGGATGCCAACGTGAAGGGCTACAATCCCCGTCTTACTTCCCCATCCGGAGACCTCCGCAGTGACCCGCAAACTCGTGCTGTTGCGCCATGGCCAGAGCCAGTGGAACCTCGACAACCGCTTCACCGGCTGGGTGGACGTGGACCTCACCGAGCAGGGCCGTCAGGAAGCCGCCAACGCCGGCCGGCTGATGAAGGAAGAGGGCCTGCAATTTGATGTGGCCCATACCTCGGTACTGAAGCGCGCCATCCACACCTTGCAGGGTGCACTGGCCGAACTGGGTCAGGATTGGCTCCCGGTCAACAAGTCCTGGCGTTTGAACGAGCGTCATTACGGTGGCCTGCAGGGCCTGGACAAGGCCGAAACCGCTGCCAAGCACGGCGAGGAGCAGGTCAAGGTGTGGCGTCGTTCCTACGACATCCCGCCGCCGCCGATGGAGCTGGCCGATCCGGGCCACCCGATCCACGATCGCCGCTACGCTGGCCTGGACCGCAATGCGCTGCCGGCCACCGAGTCGCTGGCGACCACGCTGGAACGTGTGCTGCCGTACTGGCACGACGCCATCGCTCCGCAGCTGAAGGAGGGCAAGACCGTGCTGGTCACCGCCCACGGCAATTCGCTGCGCGCGCTGTACAAGTACCTCAACAACGTAAGCAAGGAAGCCATCCTTGAGCTCAACATCCCGACCGGCATCCCGTTGCTGTTCGAATTGAACGACGACCTCACCGTCAAGTCGTTCCGTTACCTGGGCGACCCGGAAGCAGCCAAGAAGGCCGCCGAGGCCGTCGCCAACCAGGGTAAGGCCAAGTAAGTGATTGGCTGCAGGCAGCACCGGTGTTGCCTGCCCAAGCAAGGAATCAATCAAAGACCGATGTCAGTACGCTGGCATCGGTCTTTGTATTTGTGGCAGCGGCGTAAGCCGCGAAGCTGACATGGCTGAAGTCCCAAGCACCGATGGCATCTGATGACGTCTCTGCTTTGCGGCTTACGCCGCTCCTACAAACAATCAATCAGCGTGCAGCCAGCTCAACGCTGGCACTGGGCCGGTTTTGCATCGCAGAGCGCGTTGTCGCGCAGCGCCATATCCTTGCCGACGTTATAGGCGCCATACAGGATCGCCATCACCAGCAGGGCCAAGCCAAACACCAGGTTCTCGGGACGTATTCCTGGAGCCGTTGGTGCGATAACCGGAGGCCTGTTCTCGATCGCTGCAACCTCGGCAGGCTCTGCATGCAGTAGATCCTCCGCTGTAACCTCCAGCGCTGCCGCAACCGCCATCCGCGACTCAAGCGAGGCGTTGCCTTCGGTTTCCAGTCGTTGCACCGTGCGCGGGCTCAAACCGCAGATACTGGCCAGGTGTTCCTGCGACCAGCCGCGGGCTTCGCGCAGTTGCCTGATCCGCCTTCCGTCGACCTTCACTGTTTCATCTTCCATGCCACGTTCCTGACGATGTTAGCCGAGCTGGCAGCTTCTTGTGGAACCGGGTTTGGCAACACGACAGCAAGCCGACAGTGCTATGTCAAGCCAATTGAATCAATGGCTTGCGATATTTCTGGGGCGGTCGCGTAACACCGATGTGCGCTTGCAGACTGCATCACCAAATTTTTCCGGTGGGTGATGGGGCTACATGCTTCAGGTAGCGTCGATGCATTCAATCAGCATGGTGCCCGGCATCCAGCGAAGCAGACGGATCAGCGACGGCACGCCGGGTCGGCTTGGCATACCCGGTTGTCACGTTCGGCAGCCTGTTTGCCCAAACTGAGCCCGACGACCAGCTGGAACATGAGTGCTACCAGGATCAGGCTGGCGATCCACAGGCCGATTTTCATCCGGTCAGCTGGACTGATGGCTGCGGCGCAGGGAGTCTGACCAGTGATGGATTCGCCGGTGTCGAGAAGATCCTCGGCTGTAACCTCCAGTGCCGCCGCAACCGCCATCCGCGATTCAAGCGAAGCATTGCCTTCGGTTTCCAGCCGTTGCACCGTGCGCGGGCTCAAACCACAGATGCTGGCCAGGTGTTCCTGCGACCAGCCGCGGGCTTCGCGCAGTTGCCTGATCCGCTTTCCGTCGATCTTCACTGTTTGATCTTCCATGCTGCACTCCTGCCGATGTTAGCCGAGCTGCGAGGTTGCCGGTCAACTGCGTTCGACAACACGACAGTAAGTCGACAACAGTGTGTCGTCCCAAAGGAATCAACGACTTGTGCGCTTCCAAGGTGGCGGCTGAGCTGCTCCGCAATGCGCATGCAAGCGGGAGAGACAGTCTTCGGATCGGGGCTGTGCCATGCCATCATCGGGCACTGATCACGATCACTGGAGTGTCTGCTTGAGCAAATGGATGATGTCGGTTATGGCAATGGTGGCGTTGAGCGCCTGTAGTCGTGCTCCCGAAGCTGCACCCAATGCCACACCAGAAGCGGCTGCTGCAAAGCCAGCAGCAGCAACCGCGCAGCGCGGCGATGGCAAGCCTTATGAAGTGCTGGGCAGTGAAGTCTGGGACGTGCCGGATCCGGTCAGTGGCCGCAACTACCAGGTGTTCGTCGCCCTGCCAGCCGGCTACGCGGACACCCCGGACAAGCGCTATCCGGTCTTGTACGTCACCGACGCGGATTATGCCTTCCCGCTGGTCTGGCAGATGGCGCGGCGTTTGAATGTCGAAGGCCGCAAGATCGAGGACTTCATCCTGGTCGGCCTGTCCTATGCCAAGGGCGAGGGCGGCATGCAGAGCCGCCGCCGCGACTACACGCCAACCACGAGGGGCCCGAGTGGATCGCCTGCCGATGCGGTGCACGGTGGCGCCAGCGACTACATCACCTACCTGGAAACGCAGGCGCTGCCATTCGTGGCCAAGCGCTACCGCAGTGACGAGAGCCGGCGCATGTTCCTCGGCCATTCCTACGGTGCCTTGCTGGGGACGCAGGTGCTGCTGGAACGCCCGCAATTGTTCAGCGGCTACATCCTTGGCAGCCCGTCGTACTGGTTCGACAAGCACGAGATGGAGCGGCGACTGGCCGCGGCAGGCAAGCCCGCCGAGCTCCCCGTGCGGGCCTACATGTATGTCGGCGAGTATGAGTCGGTGCAGCATGGCGGCGACGCCGACATGGTGGTGGATGCGCAGCGCATGATCGGTCTGCTGGGCGCGCGTGGCGGCCAGTCACTGGAGCTGAAGCTGGACGTGCTCAATGACGAGGACCATCTCAGTGTTGCACCGCGTGGCTTCATGCATGGCTTGAAGTACCTGCTGGCCGCGCCAAAGGGCTGAGTCTTCCAATCCTCAGGGTCGGGCCCGGCACGCACAGCGGCCGGACCGGGCTTGCGCTACCACGACCAACGGCAGGTGTGTGGCCGTGCGGCTTGGCTAGACTGCGTTCAATCCCTGCAGCCCGCGCCACGCCATGTCTTCGCCGCCAACCACGCATCGGATCGATGCCGCGCAGGGCCCAACCCAACGCCGGGTGTTCAGTGGCGAGCGTCTGGCTGCACGGGTCAGTTGGTATGCACCGGGTGAGCGCATGCACCGACACACGCACGACTGTCACCAGCTCTCGTTGCTGCTGCTCGGCACCTTGATGGAGCAGACCGGGCAGGGCGAGGAGCGGCTGGCCGTGCCAGCACTGGGCGTGAAGCAGGCAGGCGTTGCCCATGCCAATGATTACGGGCCGAGCGGTGCGCTGATGTTGGGTATCGACCTGCCGGCATCGTTCGACCTGCAGGACAAGCTCGGTATCGGCCGTGCCTGGCAATGGCGCGGGCATGCGCTGCAGCCGCTGCTGCTGCAGGGACGGGGACTGTTGTCGGCCTTGTTTGCAGGTGAGCTGGTCGCTGCCGATGTTGATGCCCGGCTCTGGGAATTGCTGGCTGGCATGGCCGCCCCGGACGAGCGCCCCAGCGGCACACCGCCACGTTGGTTGGCGTTGTGCTGCCAGCGTCTGCAGGATGAGAACGTGCCGCTGGCCGATCTGGCTGATGAGCTTGGCGTGCATCCGGTGTACGTCGCCCGTGCCTTTGCGCGTTGGATGGGCTGCGCGCCGTCGGTGTTCCGCGCCCGCGCGCAGTTGCAGCGCGCCCTGCCGCTGTTGGCCAACGGGCAGGCTCTGGTTGAAGTGGCGCAGCAGGCCGGTTTTGCCGACCAATCCCATTTCAGCCGGATTGCCCGCACGCACAGCGGGCTGACCCCGGCGCGGCTGCGCGCGCTGTTGCAGGCGTGAGCAGGTTCAATCCGTTCAAGACCCTGGGCAATGCCCTGGCGCATCGTGGCGCTTGTCAGCCACGGAGCCGCACCATGCATCTGCGCAACATCCTGTCCCTGTTATTGCTGCTGCTCGTCTGGCTGGGGGGCGTGACAACGGCTGCGGCGGCCTCGCCGCAACAGGCTGCACGGGAGCTGGCGGCATTCCTGGATGGCATTCCGGAGCTGGGGCCGGGCTACGCGGTGGTGATCGTTGATCGTGACCGGCAATTGCTGGGCTATACCCGCGGGCTGCGCAACGCCAGCAGCAAGGCGCCGCTGACCATGCACACGCCGATGTACATCGCGTCGCAGACCAAGTCCTATATGGGATTGCTGGCGCAGGTGCTGGATCAGCGGGGCGTGCTGCGCTTGGACAGTAGCCTGGCTGATCACTGGCCGCAGCTGCGCCTGCCTGATGGTGTCGATCCTGCCGCATGGACCTTTGCGGACCTGCTGAACCACCGTGTGCCCTTGAGCGCGGATGCGATCACCACACTGGAGGCCTACATCGGCAGTCCCGATCCGGCCCTGTATCCGCAGCTTCTGCAGCAGTTCGCGAGCAAGCGTGCTGATGGTTTCGACTACGACAATCTCGGCTACAACATCTACGCAGCGATCCTGCAGCAACACACAGGCCGCTCGTGGCAGGACTGGTTGCAGCAAACCCTGTTCACGCCGTTGCAGCTGCACGAAACCGCAACGAATACCTCCAGCTTCGATCCGGCGCAGCTGGCGTTCAACCACCAATGGCTGGGTACCGAACAGGGTTGGCGGTTGGTGCCACCCAAGCCCGACGCCTTGATGCATTCGGCTGGCGGCATGATGACGTCACCACGCGACATGGGCCGTTGGTTGCGCTTGCAGCTGGGTGCAATGCTGTCTCCCCAATTCGATGCACGCTTGCTGGATGCTGCCCACCGCATCGGTGCGCAGGTCGATCCCAAGGCCCGCAACGCTTATGAGCTGCCCTGCAATGGCTACGCGTTTGGTTGGAACGTATGTGATTTCGAAGGCCACACGCTGTACATCCACGGCGGCAGCTATACCGGCGCACGCAGCATGATGGCGTTCTCGCCGGATATGGGCGTTGGTATCGGCGTGTTCTCCAACTCGGACAATGCCACCGGCTGGTTGACCTCGCGCACCGTGGTGCAGTTCTTCCAGTATCTGGTGGGCCATCCCGAAGCTGCGTCATGGGCGCAGGCCCGGCGCAAGGCCTATCCGCAGCGCGTGACCGAACAGTTGGCCGGGATGCGTGCGCGGCAGGCGAAACAGCATGGCGAGGCGCGTTGGCAGGGCTGGCAATGGCGGCCGCAGGTGACGGCCCCATATGCAGGTGATTTCCGTGGCGCGGCATTGCCGGTTACCGCGCAGGTGACCGCCAGCGACGGAGGCCTGCAGCTGCGGATCGGTGCACTCCACCGCAAGCTCACGCCGGCTGCGCCTGATCTGTTTGCTGTGCAGGATGGGCCTTTGGATGTGGCCGAGCCTGTGCAGTTTCAACGTGATGCAAAGGGGGAACTGCTGGGTTTTGAATTTGATGGCGAACGCTATCTGCGCGTGCCATCCCGCTAGGGTAGGTGGTGGCGGCTGGATCTGTTTGTGGGAGCGGCGTAAGCCGCGAAGCGGACAGTTCATCAGCTGGCACATACATCTACACGTGCAGCGATGTCAGC
>NZ_JBRREG010000114.1:0-12399 GCF_056760155.1 Stenotrophomonas sp. STEN022 | reverse complement strand
AAGCGTTACCGGGAAAGCCCCTGCCGAGCATGGCTCGGCACTACCTGCGTTTGCCCCCTCCCTTTGCCGCAGGCAAGGGGAGGGTTGGGGAGGGGTAGGCCTTTCATTGGCTGGCTGAAGCGGATGTTCATCAGGCGACCGTACCTGGCTGTCGATTCACACAATTCCGCCTACCATGCAGCGGTCCCCAACTGGCACGTCTTTCCATGCAACGACGCGACTTCCTGCGCAATGCCGCTGCCGCCCTGGCGGCGTTCGGTCTTCCGGCCTTCACCGCCTGCGCGGCCGGCAAACCCGCCCAGTTGGGCCTGCGCCGCCTGGGCCAGCCGCAGCCTTTCGACTTTGCCACGCTCAAGGGTCAGGCTCGCGCATTGGCGCAGGCGCCTTACAAGAGCCATAAGCGCACCCTGCCGGGCGCGCTGGAGAAGCTCGACTGGGATCAGTACCAGTCCATCAGCTATCGGCAGGACCATGCGCTGTGGGCGGACCAGCCCGGCAAGTTCCAGGCCAAGTTCTTCCACCTCGGGCTGTACTTCCATTCGCCGGTGCGCATGTTCGACGTGGTCGACGGCAAGGCGCAGGAACTGGCCTATGACGGCGCGGCCTTCAACTACGGCAAGAGCGGCATCCACGATGGCGAGTTGCCAGCCGACCTCGGCTTTGCCGGTTTCCGCCTCAATACCCGCAGCGATACCGACCGCGATTTCGCTGCCTTCCTCGGCGCCAGCTATTTCCGCGCGGTGGGCAAGGAAGGCCAGTACGGGCAATCGGCGCGAGGCCTGGCCATCGATACCGGCATGGGGCGCCCGGAGGAGTTCCCGGACTTCATCGCTTATTACCTGGAGCAGCCTGCCGCTGATTCGGACACCATCGTTGTTTATGGCCTGCTGGATTCACCCAGCGTGGCCGGTGCCTATCGATTCGCCATCACCAATGGCGATGTGTTGCTGATGGATATCGACAGCGCGTTGTATCCGCGCAAGGAAATCGAGCGGCTCGGCATCGCGCCGTGCACCAGCATGTACCAGGTTGGTGAGAACGACCGCCGCATGGATTGGGACTGGCGCCCGGAGATCCACGATACCGATGGCCTGTCGATATGGAACGGTGCCGGCGAGTGGATCTGGCGGCCGCTGTGCAACCCGGCCAACCTGCGTTTCAACATGTTCGTCGACAACAACCCGCGCGGCTTCGGCCTGTTGCAGCGTGACCGCAACTTCGACCATTACCAGGACGACGGCGTGTTCTACGAGAAGCGCCCCTGCCTGTGGATCGAACCCAAGGGGCAGTGGGGCGAGGGCTCGGTGCAGCTGGTGGAGATTCCCACTGTCGATGAAACCTTCGACAACATCGTCGCCTTCTGGAACCCCAAGGCCAAGCCGCAACCGGGCCAGGAGTTGCTGGTCGGCTATCGCCTGTACTGGGGCGCCGAGCCGCCGGCACGTCCGCCGCTCGCCCACTGCGTGGCCAGCCGCACCGGCCTGGGCGGCATCATCGGCAAGAAGCGCGAGTATTTCTCGTGGCGTTTCGCGGTGGATTTCGAAGGCGGCGAACTGGCCGGCCTGATCGACAAGGCCGACGTCGAGGCGGTGGTGGAAACCAGCCGTGGCCGCGTGGAAGTGGTATCGGCGCGCCCGCTGCGTGAGATCAAGGGCTACCGCGCCATGTTCGACCTGGTGCCGCCGGACGGCGGCACCGATCAGATCGACGTGCGCCTGTACCTGCGCAGCGGCGGCAAGACCCTGACCGAGACATGGTTGTACCAGTACACCCCGCCGGCAGCCGGTGCGCCGGAGCGGACGTTGTATTGAAGGCTTTGCTCAAGCCCCTCTCCCGTTTACGGGAGAGGGGTTGGGGTGAGGGGAAGCTTTGAGAGCCAAAGCAGCGCTTCGCGCCTCCCCTCATCCGCCCTCCGGGCACCTTCTCCCGTGAAGGGGAGAAGGGATGCATCACTTCCTGCGAGTTTCTCCTACAACGGCAGCGGCGCCTGCATCGGATCAATCCGCCCTTCGCCGCGGGTGATCTTCTTGAACTCGGCGCGGCTCACCGACACATATCGGTCATTGCCGCCGATCTCCACCTGCGGGCCGTCCTGCACGGCAAAGCCGTTCTCGTCCACGCGCACGGTCATCGTCGCCTTCTTGCCGCTGTGGCAGATGGTCTTGATCTCCTGCATCTCGTCGGCCCAAGCCAGCAGGTACTGGCTGCCTTCGAACAGTTCGCCGCGGAAATCGGTGCGCAGCCCGTAGCACAGCACCGGGATGCGCAGCTGGTCGACCACCTCGGACAGCTGCCACACCTGTGATTTGCTCAGGAACTGCGCCTCGTCCACCAACACGCAGCCGAGCCGGCCGTGGGCGGCAATGTCCTGCTGGATCAGCTTCTCCAGGTCGGTATCGCGCTCGAAGGTGGTGGCTTCAGCCTGCAGGCCGATCCGCGAGGCCACCACGCCGGTGCCGGCGCGATGGTCCAGGTGCGGGGTCAGCAGGGCGACGCGCATGCCGCGCTCGCGGTAGTTGTGCGCGGACTGCAGCAGGGTAGTGGTCTTGCCGGCGTTCATCGCCGAATAGTAGAAATAGAGCTTGGCCATGCCGCATTTTACCGCGCCAGCCGGCGCTCACGGGCGATGGCTTACACTGCCTGCCTGCGACTGAAACCACCCCATGCTGGACTCCCTCAATCCCCCCCAACGCGCGGCGGCTGTGCACGCCGAAGGTCCTCTGCTGGTGCTGGCTGGTGCCGGCAGTGGCAAGACGCGCGTGATCGTCGAGAAAATCGCCCATCTGATCGGCATTCGCCGCTACCCGGCCCGCCGTATCGCCGCGATCACCTTCACCAATAAGTCGGCCAAGGAAATGCGTGAGCGTGTGGCCAAGCGCCTGCGCGCCGAGGACGCGGCTGAGGTCACGATCTGCACGTTCCACGCCTTGGGCCTGAAGTTCCTGCAGATCGAACATGAACAGGTGGGGTTGAAGCGCAACTTCTCCATCTTCGATGCCGACGATGCCGGCGCGCAGATCAAGGATCTGCTGGGCGGTACCAACGCCAAGCCCGACGACATCGAGGACATGAAGAACCTGATCTCGCGGGCCAAGAACTCCGGCCTGTCACCCGAGCAGGCAATGGCGGCGGCGCGCAGCAACCGCGAGAAGGACGCGGCGATGGTCTACGAGCTGTACCAGACCCGTCTGACCTCGTTCAATGCGGTCGACTTCGATGACCTGATCCGCCTGCCGGTGCAGGTGCTGGAAGAACACCCGGATATCGCCCTGGCCTGGCGCGAGCGCATCGGCTATCTGCTGGTCGACGAATGCCAGGACACCAACGATGCCCAGTACCGCCTGCTCAAGCAGTTGGCTGGGCCCGCCGGCAACTTCACCTGCGTGGGCGATGACGACCAGTCGATCTATGCCTGGCGCGGCGCCAATCCTGAAAACCTGCAGCAGATGGGCGTGGATTACCCCAAGCTGCAGATCATCAAGCTGGAACAGAACTACCGTTGTTCCAACCGCGTGTTGCGCGCGGCCAATGCGTTGATCGCACACAACCCGCACGAGCACCTGAAAACCTTGTGGTCGGACCAGGCCGACGGTGAACGCATCCGCGTGTGGGAATGCCGCAACAGCGAGCACGAAGCGGAAAAAGTGGCAGCGGAAATCCATTTCCTGGCGACCAGCCGCAAGATTCCGTGGAGTGATTTCTGCATCCTGTTCCGCGGCAACTTCCAGTCGCGTCCGCTGGAAAAAGCGATGCAGCTGGTCGGTGTGCCGTATCACCTCAACGGTGGCACGGTGTTCCTTGAACGGCAGGAAGTGAAGGACACGCTGGCGTGGTTGCGATTGATCGTGAACCCGGACGACGACACGGCTTTCATGCGCGCGGTGCAGTCGCCCAAGCGTGATGTCGGTGCAAGCACGCTGGCCAAGTTGGCGGAGCTGGCGTCCGAGAAAGACATTCCGATGGCGCAGGCCGCCGAGAGCATGGGCGCGCTGGCACAGCTCACCCCGCGTGCGGCCAACAGCCTGAGCAAGTTCACCGACATCCTGCGCGCGTTGCGACTGGACATGCGGCAGATGAGCTCCGGCGACCTTGTGCGGCGCGTGGCCAAGGACTCGGGCATGCTGGCCGAACTGCGCCACGCGGCCAAGGACACTGCCGGCTATGAGCGTCGGGCCAACAACCTGGAAGAACTGGCCTCGTGGTTCGAGAGCGGTCCGCGCGGTGCCAGCGCCGCCGACATGGCCGCGCAGCTGGCGCTGATCTCGCGCAACGACAAGGATGACGGCGGCAACCAGGTGCGGATGATGACGCTGCATGCGTCCAAGGGGCTGGAGTTTCCGTACGTGTTCATCGTTGGCTGCGAGGACGGCGTGCTGCCGCATCAGGTCAGCCTGGACGAAGGCAATCTGCAGGAAGAGCGGCGCCTGCTGTACGTGGGCATTACCCGCGCCAAGATCCAGCTGTGGATGAGCTTCAGTCGTTTGACGCGCAAGTTTGGCGAGCACATCCGGCTCAAGCCGAGTCGGTTCTTCGATGAAATTCCGGCCGGCGAGATCCAGCGCGATGGTGCCGATCCGGTAGCTGATGCCGTGCACAAGCAGGAGCGGGCCAAGGCGGGTTTGGCGGCGATCCAGGCACTGTTTGATTGATGCTTGTCTCCTCCCCTTTGGCGCCGCCAAGGGGGAGGCCGGGAGGGGGTAGCTTTGGTCCCGGGTTTTGCGCTTTGATTGGGGCCTACCGCAAACAGCCCATCAGCCCTCCCTTGGCCAACGGAGACGGCGGTAGTGCCGAGCCATGCTCGGCAGGGGCTTTACCGGCAAAAACCAGAGCACCCCTCCCCAACCCTCCCCTTGGCTGCGCCAAAGGGAGGGGGCAAAAGCAACGAGCCCGCCATGCCCTTGATCCAGACCGAACGCCTGCAACTGCGCCTGCTGCGTGACGACGACGGCGATGCCGCCGCGATGCTGCAATTGCTCAACGAACCGGGTTTCCACGAATTCATCGGCGACCGCGGTGTGCGCACGCTGGAGCAGGCGCGCGAGTACGTGCAAAAGCACACCTTCGGCAGTTATGCCGTTAATGGTTTCGGCATGTATGCGATTGAACGCCGCAGCGACGGCGCCTGGTTGGGTAATGCCGGGCTGGTACGACGCGATGGCCTGCCCTGCGCGGATGTCGGTTATGCCTTGCTGGGTGCCTACACCGGCCAGGGCTATGCACTGGAAGCCGTGCAAGGCGTACTTGCCTACGCGCGCGGCACGCTCGGCCTGGGTGAACTGCGTGCGATCGTCTCGCAGGGCAATGCGCGCTCCGTCGCGCTGCTGGAGAAGGTCGGCTTCCACGATGACGGCACCGTGGTGCTGCCGGGCAAGGACGAACAGCTGCTGCTGTTCGTCAACATGCCCGCTTCAGCCGCGTAGCCCGGGTGAGCGCCGCGCTTACCCGGGCTACGGTCAGAATGCCCGCTGCACGAACTCAGCCGCCCAACTGCTCCTGCAACGCCGCCAATTGTTCCTGCAGGGCAGCAACGGTCGCCTCCAGCTGCTGCACGCGCTCTTCCAAAGCGCTGTTGTCGACCATGGCGGCAGCACCCGCCGGCGCGCGGTACTGCGCCGCCAGAGCATCCACGTCCACCGCACCGCACAGCAGGTGCATGAAGCGGTCCTCGCGCTGTCCCGAAGCACGCGGTAGCTGCACGACCAGGCCACGCTGCTGCATGCGGTCCAACTGGTGGCGCAGGTCGGCGGCATCGGCGAACTTGGCCATACGCTCGCTGCGGGTGGTCAGTTCACCGGCGGTCTGCGGGCCGCGCAGCAGCAACAAGCCGAGTAGTGCGACCTGCTGGCGTGGCAGGTCGAGCTTGGGGCCGGTCAGGTGCTCGTAGCGGTCGGCACGCGAGGCGAAGTGCTGGCGCACCAGGCCCAGCGTCTCCAGCTGGCGCAGCGCGTGCTGCACCTTGCCGGCTTCCAGGTTCATCACCGGCTCGCGCGCGGTCTTCTGGTTGGCGGCCACCTGGGTGGCATTGACCGTCAGCGGATAGGTGTCCGGGGTTGTGGCCTCTTTCTCGATCAGGCAGCCCAATACGCGCGCCTGGGCGGCGTCGAGGATGGGGAAATCGGGGGGCTGGCTGGCGTCGGTCACGGTCCGGGCTCCGGTCTTGCTAGGGGGGCGCAAGCATAGCTGAGAGCCGAAATCCGGGGTAAAACCCGGGTCAGGACCGGGTGTCGATACGGAATCCGATCCTGACTCTCGGTTTAGCCCGGCAAGGCGGGCAAAGCGGGGAGCCGGTAAACTTGCGCGGTTTTCAAAGATTCCCGGTAGTTCCCATGTCCCGATTCCCCGCCCTAACCCTGCTGGCCGGCGCTGTGCTGTCGCTGGCTGCCTGCAGCTCCACCGCGCCGCTGAGCCGTGTTTCGCCGTCCCCGGCCGATGCCGTCGAGGCTCCGGCCAATGCGCCCAATGACAACCTCAATGCCGTGCTGTGGGTGCAGCGTTCGCAGGAGTACCGGGCCAGCGCGCTGCAGACCTGGAGGCTGGCCGCTGCACAGCTCGACGCGGCGCTTGCCGATGGCAGCTGGACCGCGCTGCTGCCGGAAGAAGGCGGCAAGCACCAGTCGGCCAAGTTGAAGCCGGCGGTGGTGGTGGATGTCGACGAGACCGTGCTGGACAACTCGCCCTATCAGGCGCGCTTGGTGCGCGATGGCAGCAGCTACAACGACGCGACCTGGGAAGCCTGGGTGGATGAGCGCAAGGCGCAGCCGGTACCCGGCGCGGTGCAGTTCGCGCAGGCCGCCGCCGCCAAGGGCGTGACCATGATCTACATCAGCAACCGCACCGCCGCGATGAAGGACGCCACCATCGCCAACCTGCGCGCGGTTGGTTTCCCGGTCGCCGATGACAGCGTCTATCTGGGCCTGGGCACGCCGGTGCCGGGCTGCACCGAACACGGCAGCGAGAAGGGCTGCCGCCGCCAGCTGGTGGCGCAGAACTACCGCGTGCTGATGCAGGTGGGCGACCAGTTCACCGACTTCCTGCAGGTCGAGGACAACAGCCTGGCCGCGCGCGACCTGCTGCTGGACAAGTACCAGGGCTGGATTGGCTCGCGTTGGTGGATCCTGTCCAACCCCACCTACGGTGGCTGGGAAGGTGCGGCCATCAACAATGCCTGGTCGCTGCCGGCGGACCTGCGCAACGGGGCAAAGCGTGAAGCGCTGGAGGTGGCCCGATGAGCCGCGCACCGCTGCCGCTGCGTAACGACGAGCGCCTGATCTTCGCCCTCGACGTGCCAGGCAAGGCCGAAGCCATCGAATGGGTGGACAAGCTCGGCGACGCCGTGTCGTTCTACAAGATCGGCATGGAGCTGCTGGCCTCGGGCGAATACTTCGACGTGCTCGACGAACTGGCCAAGCGCGACAAGCGCGTGTTCGTCGACCTGAAGTTCTTCGACATCCCGGCCACCATTGCCGGCGTCATCCGCCGCCTGTCGCAGTGGCCGGTGAGTTACTGCACCATCCACGGCTGGCACCCCGGCATGATGGAAGCGGCCGCTGCTGCCAACAGTTCGGAGATGCGCCTGCTGGCGGTGACCGTGCTGACCTCGATGGGGCGGCCGGACCTGGCGCAGATGGGCATCGACCGTGAGCCGGTGGATGTGGTGGTGGAGCGCGCGTTGGCCGCGCAGCGCGCCGGCATCGACGGCGTGATCGCTTCCGGCCAGGAAGCTGCGCCAATCCGCGCTGCTACCGGTCAGGGTTTCTCCATCGTCTGCCCCGGTATCCGCCCCGGCGGCCCGGTGGGCGATGACCAGCAGCGCACCGTGGGCGTGGCCCAGGCCTTTGCTGACGGCGCCGATGCCATCGTGGTTGGCCGGCCGATCCGCCTGGCCGCCGATCCGCGTGCGATGGCGCTGGCTATTCAGCGTGAAATCGTCGAATCAATCAAATAAAATCAATTACTTATATAGTTGTTTATAAAGTGTTGCTTTAACTGAATCGGGCGCGTAGGCTACGTCTCGTCCGGCTCTGCCGGCGATGCGTCAAACATGTCTACCGGTCCCGTACCGGTTTGAGGAGGTCTGTCACCGGAAACGGGGCGGCCTCTTTTTTTTGTCTGGGATTTGGGAGTCGGGATTAGGGATTCGTAGCGGGCAACAGCGCTCGTCGCTTTGGGGAGTGAGGCTCCTGCTGTCCGCCTTTATCCAATCCCCAATCCCGACTCTCAAATCACCGCTCCACCGTGACGACCGTGCTTGCCGCTGTCACCGGGCAGGCATCAAGATGCTTGGCCTACGGGAGGATCGCCGCCGCCATGCAACGCCGTTCACTACGCAGTTGCCACACCATCATCCTGGCCTGGGTCTGTCTGGTTGCCCTGTTGGCGGCCTGCAAGCGCAACGCCGAGCCCCTGCCCGGTGCCGCCACCGAGCCGGCGGCGGCGGTGCGCCAGCTGACCCAGCACCTGCGCAACAACGATCTGGTCGGCTATGCCCGCGCTGCGGTGCCGCCGGCCCAGTACGCCGAACTGGAGGCGGCCTGGGCGCAGGGCCATAGCCGTTGGCCGCTGACCGAACTGCCCTTGGACGAAAAGCTGCCTGCGCTGCTGGCCACGCTGTCGGAGCAGGATGCCGAGCGCAAACTACAGCGGGCCTTCAAGGCGCAGTTGGAGGGCCAGACCGCCGCCGTGCGACAGGCCGCGCATTCGCTGGGTCTGTTTGGCGTGCAGTACATCAGCCACCAAGGTGACTACAACGCAGCCGAACGTGCGCACTACGTGCAGCTTGTCACCGCGCTCAGCGATTGGGCCCAGACCGCGCCGTTGCCGGACCCCAAGCTGGCGCAGACCTCGATTGCCACCCTCACTGCTGCCGCCCGAGCCACAGGCCTTGCCGGTGAGCAGGCCTTCCAGCAGGCCGGTATGACCGGCAGCCTGCAGAAACTGGGCCCGTTCGCCGCCGCAAGCAAGCAGGTGCTGGCCTCTTATGGCCTGAAGCTGGATGAAAGCGTGGATCAGATGCGTACCGGCCTGGTCTCGCAGGATGGCGACCGTGCCACCGTCCGCGTGCAGTACCCGTTGGCGGGCAAGGAGCTGGACCTTGAAGTGGCCTTGGTGCGGCATGACAAGCGCTGGTATCTGGCACGCACGCTCAGCGATGTGGACGCCGTGCTGGTGGCTGCGCGCGCTGCCGAACAGGCCAAGGCCGACGCCTTGCAGGCGACCGAAGTCCCAGACCCGGAAACAGCAGACAACGCCGCAGCGGCGGCTAAGCCATAATGGCGCCGATGTCGAAACAGAAATCCCAGCCCGACCAGGGCGAACTGCTGCCGCCGGACGACGCCAACGCGACGCCCGCCACTCCTGCTGCCATCGTGCCGGGCGCCTCTGTGCGACCGTCACCCGCGGCCCGTGCCGCGCGTCGCCCGTGGTGGGCGCGTCTGCTCGGCAAGCTGATCGAGCCCTGGCTGGGCCTGAAGATCGAGCCCGAGCAGGCCGGCCAGCACAACGATGGCCGCCCGGTGGTGTACGTGCTGGAGGACTACGGTCTGTCCAACGCACTGATCCTGGACAAGGCCTGCCGTGATGCCGGCCTGCCGTCGCCGCTGGTGCCGCTGGCCGGCGACCCGACCGGACGCAAGCGCGCCTATGTGGCGCTGTCGCGGCGTTCCAGTAACAGTGCACTGATCCCCGAGCAGCGCGGCGCCAAGACCCATTCCGATTCGCTGGCCAAGCTGCTGCAGGCGCACCGCATCAACCCGGGCCTGGACGTGCATCTGGTGCCGGTGTCGATCTTCGTCGGCCGCGCCCCGGACAAGCAGAGCGGCTGGTTCGCGGTGCTGTTCTCGGAAAACTGGGCGCTGGTCGGCCGCTTCCGCCGCCTGCTGGCGATCCTGCTGAACGGTCGCGACACCATTGTCCGTTTCGCCCCGCCGGTATCGCTGCGCGGCACCGTCGACGAGGGCCTGGAGCCCGAGCGCACCGTCCGCAAGCTGCAGCGCGTGCTGCGCACCCATTTCCGCCGCATCCGTGAATCGATCATCGGCCCGGATCTTTCGACCCGTCGCCTGCTGGTGGACAAGGTGCTGGAAGCCGATTCGGTGCGCGAAGCGATTGCCGTGCAGGCCAAGCGCGACAACTCCAAGACCACCGACGCCTGGAAGAAGGCGCAGGGCTATGCCTGGGAAATCGCCGCCGACTATTCCACCCCGGTGGTGCGCTCGGCCAGCTTCATGCTCAGCCACGTCTGGAACCGCATCTATGCCGGCGTGCTGGTGCACCACCTGGACAAGTTCAAGGAAGCCGCGCCTGGCCATGAAATCATCTACGTGCCCAGCCACCGCAGCCACATGGACTACCTGCTGCTGAGCTACCTGCTGTACGACCGCGGCATCGTGCCGCCGCACATCGTGGCCGGGATCAACCTCAACCTGCCGGTGGTCGGCACCTTGCTGCGCAAGGGCGGCGCGTTCTTCATCCGTCGCTCGATCAAGGGCAACGCGCTGTACTCGGCGGTGCTCAGCGAGTACGTCGCGCAGCTGGTGGCCGGTGGTTACTCGATCGAATACTTCGTCGAAGGCGGGCGCTCACGTACCGGTCGCCTGCTGCAGCCCAAGGGCGGCATGATCTCGATGACGCTGCGCGCCTTCCTGCGCCAGCCACGCAAGCCGGTGCTGTTCCAGCCCATCTACGTCGGCTATGAAAAGCTGATGGAGGGCAACAGCTACCTGGACGAGCTCACTGGCCGACCGAAGGAAAAGGAATCGATCTGGGCGCTGCTGTGGGGCATTCCCAAGGTGCTCAAGCAGAACTACGGCCAGGTGGTGGTGAACTTCGGCGAACCGATCGCGCTCAACGATGTACTGGCCAAGATGGCGCCGGAATGGGATGGCCAGCCGGTGCCCGAGGACGAGAAGCCGAGTTGGTTGTCCGGCACGGTCGACACGCTTGCCGAGCAGATCCAGGAGCGCATCAACGCCGCCGCCGACGTCAACCCGATCAACTTGCTGGCGCTGGCGTTGCTGTCCACGCCCAAGCACGCGATGGGCGAGGCCGACCTGATCGCGCAGATCGAGCTGTGCAAGAAGCTGCTGGTGGAAATGCCGTACTCCGACCGGGTCACTGTCACCCCGCATTCGCCCGAGCGCATCATTGCCCACGCCGAGGAAATCAACGTCCTCACCCGCATCAAGCACCCGCTCGGCGATGTGCTCAGCGTGAGTGGCGACACCGCGGTGTTGTTGAGCTATTTCCGCAACAACGTGCTGCACCTGTTCACCGCCTCGTCGTGGGTGGCCTGCTGCTTCCAGAACAACCGCCGCATGAGCCGTGGTGGCCTGCTGCGGCTGGGTCGCGGCCTGTACCCGTTCCTGCAGGCGGAGTTGTTCCTGCCCTGGACCGAGGACGAATTCGCCGCCCGCATCGATCAGACCATCGACGTTTTCGTACGCGAAGGCCTGCTGCAGCACGTGGGCGAGGACGATGGCGGCATGCTCGCGCGCAGCACCGGCCAGACCGATGAAGTGTTCCGTCTGCGTGCGATTGGCCATTCGCTGCAACAGGCATTCGAGCGCTATTACATCGCCATCTCGGTGCTGGTGAAGAACGGCCCGGGCACGCTCGGCGCTGGTGAACTGGAAAGTCTTTGCCAACAGGCCGCACAGCGCCTGAGCCTGCTGTACGCACCGGCCGCACCGGAGTTCTTCGACAAGACCCTGTTCCGCGGCTTCATCCAGAAGATGCGCGAACTGCGCCTGGTCTGGCCGGACCAGAACAGCAAGCTGCTGTTCGACGAGCGCCTGGATGCCTGGGCCAAGGACGCCAAGTTCATCCTCGGCCGCGAACTGCGCCACACCATCGAGCGCGTGAGCCCGGAAGCGGCGAAGCCGGACGTGCCGCCGGCAGGTTGAGGAAGGTCCCTGTAGAGCGGAGCCATGCTCCGCTTGGGCTCTACCGATGAGGCATCTGCCGAGCATGGCTCGGCACTACCGATTGATCTTGTGGGAGCGGCGTAAGCCGCGAAGCCACTGCTCGATCAGGGTGCAGGCATGCCGGTGATTTCAACGCTGCCGCGCTTCGCGGCTTACGCCGCTCCCACAATCCCTGCTGGGTTGATGGGGTGTATTGGAAAGCCCCTGCCGAGCATGGCTCGGCACTGCTGTTTGTTGGCGGGCTTTGCGTTGAGCCGCGCTCAGGCTGGCTCGTCCGGGATCAGCATGCTTTCCAGCTTGGTGATGCAGTCCTTGAGCTGCAGCTTGCGCTTCTTCAGACGCTTTGCGTCCAGGTCGTCGTCGAGATTGGCCGCCAGTTTGGCGATACGTTCGTCCAGGGCGCGGTGTTCGGCCCGCAGCTCGGCGATGCGCTGGTTCAGCTCGTGGATTGGCGGCAGCTCGGACATGCCGCCAGCTT
>NZ_JBRREG010000113.1:0-12459 GCF_056760155.1 Stenotrophomonas sp. STEN022 | reverse complement strand
CATGTGCGTCGTTTTTAGACGAGACATGGATGTCTGGTCGAAAAAACCAGCCAGCGGAGTGGACCCGCGTCGCGCAGCGGCGTGGGCGCGGAGGCAGGGTGTGCTTGACCAGCCATTCGGCTGTTGAAGAAGCACCTCTTTGGGCCATGTTTCTTTGCACAAGCAAAGAAAGGTGTGCTCGCGCGCCGCAGGCGGGCGAAAGTCTTTGATCTTGATCTTGGCACCGGCTCCGGCTCCGGCTCCGGCTGAAGCAAGAGCAAGAGCTTTCTCTCCCCTTCGGGGAGCGAGTTACTTTTCTTTGCTTGTGCAAAGAAAAGATAACCAAAAGAAACACACCCTGCCTCCACGCCCACGCCGCTGCGCGACGCGGGTCCACTCCGCCAGCGGGATTTTTCGACACGACATCCCTGTCGTGGCGAAAAACGACGTGCATCCATGCACGTCGCCCTTCGGGTTCTTCCCACTGGCTCCGTCGCTGCGGAAGGGGCCCTGTAAGTCAAAGTCCAAAGCAACAGCTACGACTTCGGCTACGGCAACAGCAAAAGCCCCCCCTCCCCAACCCTCCCCTTGCCTGCGGCAAAGGGAGGGAGCAGAGCTGCACTTGGCAAAGGAAGGGCGCTCAGCGGAGCTTGGCAAAGGAACGGGGGCTGAGCGGAGCTGCGCCACTCTGTAGACAAAACAAAAGCGGCGTTGCTGCGCCCCATCGACCCAAATCCGGTCGACAGAACACCGCAACGCCGCTCGGCTTTTCAGCCAGTGAAAGCCCTTACTCGGACTTCCACCACATCATGAAGGCATCCCACAGACGCTTGAAGAAACCACCTTCTTCCACCCCCTGCACAGCCACCAGCGGTGCCTCGGCAACTACCTTGCCATCCAGCGACACCTTGACCGTACCAATCTGCTGACCCGCAGTGATCGGGGCCACCAACTCCTTCGGCACGTCCATCGACGGCTTCAGATCGTTGTAACGGCCGCGCGGCACGCTCACCAGCATCGGCTGCGCCACACCCAACTGCACCTCATCGGCCGCGCCCTTCCACACATGCTGCGTGGTCACGGCCTTGCCCGGCTCATACATGCGATGGGTTTCGAAGAAACGGAAACCCCAGTTCAACAAGGCCAGGCTGTCGTCAGCGCGCTGCTTCTCAGACGCACCGCCCATCAACACCGCGACCAGACGCTGATCACCGCGCTGCGCCGAGCTCAGCAGGCAGTAACCGGCAGCCGAGGTGTGGCCGGTCTTGATGCCGTCCACGCTCTGGTCACGCCACAACAGCAGGTTGCGGTTCGGCTGGGTGATCTTGCCTACCGTGAATTCCTTGATCTTGTTATACGCGTAGGTCTCCGGGTAATCACGCACGAAGGCGCGGCCCAGCAGCGCCAGATCGTAGGCACTGGACTGGTGGCCCTCGGCGTTCAGACCGTGCGCGTTGACGAAGTGTGAATCCTTCATGCCGATCTTGGCTGCATAGCTGTTCATCAGCGCCGCAAATGCTTCCTGGCTGCCGGCAGCGTGTTCGGCCAGGGCGATGGCGGCATCGTTGCCGGACTGGATCGCCATGCCCTTTTCCATGTCTTCCAGACGCGCGGTCTGGTTGACCGGGAAGCCGCTGTAGCTGCCGTCGGTGCCTGCGCCGCCTTCGCGCCAGGCACGTTCACTCATCATCACCTGGTCGTCCGGCTTGATCTTGCCGGTCTTCATTTCCGCAGCCAGCACGTAGGAGGTCATCACCTTGGTGATGCTGGCCGGCGGCAGCGGCGAATGGATGTTCTCGCCCGCCAATACCTGGCCGGTGGCGTAATCCATCAGCACCCATGCCGTGGCGGTAGTCGGAACCGGGGCCGGCGGCGTGGCCACCTGCGCCGGAGCGGCAGCTGCGGCCGGCGCGGGCGTCGGCGTCGGGGTGGGCGTCTGGGCGGAGGCCAGACCCACGGCGAGCGTGGTGGCCAGTGCAGCGGCGGCAAAACGGAATTTCATCGGACAGCGGTTCCTGATGGACGAGGAAGAAAAATTCGGGGAGTCATTGTAGGGCGACACCAGCCAGCTGGCGGCACTCCGGTGTGCTGAGGTTAATCGCGGACCACTTGCGGCAGGCCAAATCCAAGACCGGCAATACGCCCGGCAAGTTCCGTGGCACTGCTGCTGTCGCTGGCCGGCACGCGCAGGCGCCACAGGGTACGCCCACCACTGACGATGTCACTGAGGCTGGCACCGACAATACCCGCAGACGCCAGCTGGCCCAAGGCCCGCGCGGCGTTGTCACGACTGGAGAAGCTGGCGACCTGCAGCAGGATCGAGCCCAGCGCGCGCGCGGCAGGGTCGGCCTGCACCGCCGGCACGGTCTTCGGTGGCGGCCCCGCAGCAGCCCTCGCCGTTGCGGCCGTAGCCGAAGCCGTAGGCGGAGTGAACTGCAGCAACTCCGACGCTGCGGGCAGCGCCTGCACACTCACCGGCGCCGCTACCGTACTGGCAGCACTGGTGGTCGCCGGACGGCCGGTGGCGACGCGCACGCCGTTGTCCTTCATCCAGGCGTCGAAATGGTCGGCATTGCCGGCAACCGGGCGTGCCGGTGCTGCTGGCAGCTTTTCGACCAGTTGGTCCATGCGGCTGGGGCTCGTCGCGGCGGGTCGCGTTGCCGGCACTGCGGCGGCAACTGTCGCAGCAGCCCGCTCACGACGGGCGCGACGGCTGTCGCCGGAGGCCTGCAGATTCTCGCTGCCCGGGGTCAGGCCATGCACCTCGACCCGGCCAGTGCCGCGCTGGGTGATACCCAGCCGCACAGCGGCGGCATAGCTGAGATCGATCACACGACCTTCGTGGAACGGACCACGGTCGTTGACCCGCACGATCACCGACTCGCCGTTGTCCAGGTTGGTCACCCGCGCGAAGCTCGGCAGCGGCAAGGTCTTGTGCGCGGCGGTGAAGGCGTACATGTCGTACACCTCACGGTTGGAGGTGAGCCGCCCGTGGAATTTCTGCCCGTAGTACGAGGCGGTGCCCTGCTCCACGTAGTTATCGACGCGATCCATGATCTGGTACTGCTTGCCCAACACCGTGTACGGCGATCGATTACCGACCGCCGAACGCGCCTCGTTGGTCACCAGCGGCTCGGGAATGCAGTTCACATTGGGCACATAGCTCGGCGTGGAGTCGCTGACACCGGGCTTGTACAGGCCACCAGCGGTGTAGTTGCCGCGGGTGGACAGGTCTTCCTGCGCCTTGGCATACGGCGAGCCCTCTGGGCATTCACCACGCGCGTTCCCCACCACCGTTGCCGGTCGCGGCGATGTGGTCGTTCCGGTCGCACCATGGGCCGACTTCTTGGGGGCGCTGCTGCAGGCGGCCAGCCCGAGCACGATCAACGCAGGGACCAGCCACTTGATGTTCATGCCGGGGGAAGCTCCTTGCCGGCAATGGCCTGGGACAGCTGGAACACGGCCATCGCGTACATTTTTGAGATGTTGTAGCGGGTGATTGCGTAGTAGTTCTGGAAGCCCAGCCAGTACTGCTTGCCGTCACTGCCTTCCAGCGTCACCGGAGTGGCCTTGGCGTTGACTGCTCGCACGGGAGTCACCGGATGGTAGCCGCGCGCGGCCAGTTCACTGACGGTATAGGTCGGAGTCCAATCGGTGGGATTGAATTCCTCGAAGCCGGCCTGCAGCGTCGCCGGTACCGCAACGGTGCCACCACGGATCCAGCCGCCCTTCTTGACGAAGTAATTGGCAATGGACGAGAACACATCGTCGTAGCTGTTGAACAGGTCACGGCGGCCGTCGCCATTGCCGTCCACGGCGTAGTCCAGATAGCTGGACGGCATGAACTGGCCCATGCCCATCGCCCCGGCATAGCTGCCCTTGAGCGAAGTGATGTCGAGCTTTTCCAACGCGCTCAGCTCGAACAACTTGGCCAGTTCATCACGGAAGAACAGTTCGCGGCGCACTTCGCGCTCGAGTTTGGCCGGGTCGCCGGTACGCGGGTATTTGAAGGCCAGCGTGTACAGCGCATCGAGCACGCGGTGGTTGCCGGTATTGCGACCGTAGCTGGTTTCCACACCAATGATGGAGACGATCACCTCGGCCGGCACACCGGTACGTTCCTGCACCCGCATCAGTTCATCGCGGTGCTCAGCCAGGAAGGCACGACCACCGTCGATGCGGGCCTGGGTGATGAACATCGGCCGGTATTCGTTCCACGGCTTGACCCGCTCGGCCGGACGCGACATCGCAGCGATGATCGGCTCGCGGATCTGCGCCTGCGCCAGGGTGCTTTCGATATAGCCCGGATCGATGCGGTACTTGGCCGCTGTATCGCGCACGAAGTTGGCGCGGGCGGTTTCGAACGGCACCGGCGTCAGGTCGACCGGCGGCAACGCTGCCTTGGCCTCGGGTACGGCTTCGGCCGGGCCGGTGCTCGGCTTGACCGGAGTTTCCGCCGGGGCCGGCAGAGGTGTAGGAGACTTCGGCTGGGTTGCGCAGGCAACCATGCCGAGGGTGAGGCAGCAAACCAGGGCGCGTCTAATCATCGGGCGAGATTAGCAGGTCAAAGATGAATTTCCCGCAATAACACCATGAAACACAACAAGATTGAAGCGAAAAATACGCATCGCTCAGCGGCGCCGCAATCCCTCGGTTTCGCGCTATCCGATGAATAGGCCGCGCGATGCTGCCTGCCGCAGATTGGCAAGCCGGTCTGGAAAAGCGCGTAGCCAAGTCGGCGGGGCAAAAAAAGGAGCGTCGGTCATCTCCCCATCCCGCTGAGATGACCGACACTCGCGTCAGCGTCCGGGGGACCCGGGACGACGGCTCCCCCCGTCATCCCGCCAGATGCCAACCTGCCAGCTGCCCCATACGGCGAACCAGCAGTCACAGCGCGGACAGCGCGCCGGTGACGGGGCGTAGTGTGAAGGTTTAGTAAAGCCAGGTGTTTGATCTGGATCAAAGCTCGCAATATTGGCGCGGATAAATGAACGATCCACGCAACAGCATTGCGCTAGCCGCCGTGTACCGGCCGGTGCGCACGTACCGCCATCACCAGCCCGAAGCCGGCCAACAACGACACCGCCGAAGTGCCGCCATAACTGATCAACGGCATCGGCACGCCCACCACCGGCAACAGGCCGGAAATCATGCCGCCGTTGACCAGGATGTAGACGAAGAACGCCAGACCAGTCGCGCCCGCCAGCAACCGCGAAAAAGTGTCGCGCGAGTCCACCGCGATCCACAGGCAGCGGCCGATCACGAACAGATACAAGGCCAGCACCACCGCCACACCAATCCAGCCGTACTCCTCACTCAGTACCGAGAACGCGAAGTCGGTGGTCTGTTCGGGAATGAAGTTCAGGTGCGACTGCGAGCCCAGCCCCCAGCCCTTGCCGGTCAGACCGCCGGAACCAATGGCGATCTTGGACTGGATGATGTTCCAGCCCGCCCCCAGCGCGTCGCTCTCCGGGTCGAGGAACATCATGATGCGGTCCTTCTGGTACGGCCGCAGCAGCCAGAACCAGGCCACCGGCGCAGCCGCGGCAACACCGCCCACGCCCACGCCCACCCACCACCACGGCAGGCCGGCCAGCAACAAGACGAAGGCACCGCTGGCGGCAATCAGCACGCCGGTGCCGAAGTCCGGCTGCAACATCACCAACCCGGTCGGCACACCAATGATCACCGCTGCCACCAGCACCACCGGGATACGCGGCGGCAAGGGCATGCGGTTGAGATACCAGGCCACCATCATCGGCAGGCTGACTTTCAACAATTCGGCCGGCTGCAGATAGAACAGGCCAAGGTTCAACCATTGCCGTCCGTATTTGCCGGTGCCGAGCACGAACACCGCCAGCAGCGGCAACATCGACAAGGCATAGATCATCGGCGTCCACGCGCGGATGCGCAGGATCGATACCCGCGAGATCGCCCACATCGCCACCAGGCCCACTGCGAAACGCGCGCCCTGCGCCATCACCAGGCCACTACCACCGGCGCTGTCCAGCACCGACAGGCCAATGACCATCAAGGCGAGCAAGGCAAACAGCAGCGGCCAGTCCAGGCCTCGGGTCAGACGCTGACCCATCTCCAACGCCCAGCGCAGGAAATCCCTCATCGGCGCACCTCCGCTGAGGTTGTCGCCGGTACGGCCGGACGCGCAGTTGCAGGCGCAACACCGGGCAGCGCCTCGGGCACTGGCTGCGGCGGCGTGCCTGGCAGCGGTGCCGGAGCACCAACCATGACCGGCAGATCGGCGAACTGCGGTGCTACCAGCTCACCGCGCGCGCGCCAGCTGGCATCTTCGGTATCGAAGGTCGCCACGCCCACCGCCACCGTGCCGCGCTCGGCATCCAGCGGTTGCAGGCCTTCGGGCATCACTCCGAGCAACCAGGCATCGAACACCTTGCGTGCGATCGGTGCGGCGGCCGAACCGCCGTAGCCGCCGCCTTCCACCGCGATGGCAATCGCGATCACCGGTTCTTCGGCCGGTGCGAAACCAACGAACAGCGCGCGATGGCGCAGGTGCATCGGCAGGCTGCGCGGGTTCAACGCAGCCGTGCCCTTGCGGCTGATGACCTGCGCGGTACCGGTCTTGCCAGCCATGCGGTACTGCGCACCGGCAGCCACGCGCCAACCACTGCCGCCAGGCTGCATGGTGCCCATCATGCCCTCGCGCACCGCCTGCACATTGGCCGGATTGGGACTGATGGGCCTGCTCGCCGGTTGCTGCGTCGGTGCCCAGTCGTGGTCGAAGCCGGCGCGCTGCTCCATCACCAGGTGCGGCGTGCGCAGCTGGCCGGTAGCCAGACCGCCAACACCACGCACCAGCTGCAGCGGCGTTACTTTCCATAGCCCCTGGCCGATGCTGGCATTGACCGTGTCACCCGGATACCAGCGTTCCTTGTTGGCCTTGAGCTTGGCTGCCGGCGACGGCAGGATGCCGCCGATCTCACCGGCCAGGTCGATGCCGGTTGGCTGGCCGAAGCCATAGCGGTTGCCCATGTAGTCGTCGTAGCGCTCGATGCCCATGTCGATACCGAGCTGGTAGTAGTAGGTGTTGACCGACTGCGAGATGGATTTGCGCAGGTCGGTCCAGCCATGACCTCCACGGTTGGCGTCACCCCAGCCACGGCTCACGCCGGGCAGGTAGAACATGCCGCGCGACAGGATCTTGTCTTCGGGCCGGCGCAGGCCGCTGTCCAGGCCGGCCAGGCCGAGGAAGGGCTTCACCGTCGAACCCGGCGCCACGCCACCCAGCACCAATCGATTGAACTGCGGCCGTGAGGGGTTCTCGTTCAGACGCTTGAAGTCGGCGTGCGAGATACCGTTGACGAACAGGTTGGGATCGAACGACGGCAGGCTGACCATGGCCAGAATCTCGCCGGTGCGCGGATCGATCGCCACCGCCGAGCCTTCCTGCTCGCCGAACGCCGCCACCATGGCACGCTGCAGGTCGGCATCGATCGACAACCGCAGATCGGTGCCCGACTGCGCCGGCACCCGCCCGACCGTGCGGATCGCACGGCCCTGCACATTGGTCTCGACCTGCTCGTAGCCGATCTTGCCGCGCAGCTGGGTCTCGTAGAAACGCTCCAGCCCGGATTTGCCGATGTGGGTCAGCGCTGCATTGCCCTCGCCCAGCTCTTCCAGGTCCTTGTCATCGACCCGGCCGACGTAGCCGATGATGTGGCCGAACAGATCGCCATAGGGATAGCGCCGGGTCAGATAGGGCTCAAGCTCGACGCCCGGGTAACGCCAGCGGTCCACAGCGAAGCGTGCCATCTCGTCGTCGCTGACCCGCAGCTTCAGCGTCACCGGCATGAAGCCACGGCGCGCCTTGCGCGATTGCTTGAAGCGCTCGATGTCTTCTTCGCTGAGCGAGAAGATCTTCTGCAAACCGGCCAGGGTGGCGTCCATGTCCGTGACCTTGTCGGCGGTCACGTCCAGGCGGAAGGCCGGCACGTTCTCGGCCAACAGACGGCCGTTGCGGTCGTAGATCAAGCCACGCCCCGGCACCACCGGCCGCGCCTTGATGCGGTTTGCCTCGGAACGGGTGGCGTAGATGTCGTGGTCCAGCACCTGCAGCTTGAAATACCAGCCGGCGAGGAAACCCAGGGTCAACAGCACACCCAGGAAGCCGATCGCGGCACGGCGCCGGAACTGCTCGGCCTCTGCGTGCGTGTTCTTGTGCTGGCGGCGCGACGCCATCGTCAGCGCCCGCGCTTGCCCAGCCGCACCGCATCCAGCAGCACATACAGGGGCAGCCACAAGGCCATGCCCAGCAGCGGTGCCACCCAGTAGCTCCACGGCAGCATCGGCTCACCCACCAGCAGGTGGATGGCAGCATCGATCACGCGGTCATTGAACAGCAGCCCGCCCATCGCCAAGGCCTGCTGCGAAAGCGGGAAGAAACGGATACGCGCACGGAAGCGCTGCAGGATGAAGGCCATCACCACCAGCCGCAGTGCCTGCTCTCCCAGAATGCCGCCGAACATCACATCAGCCAGCAGGCCGATGCTGAAGGCAAAGCCCAGCCCAACCTTGTCCGGGGTTTCAATCACCCAGTAGGCCAGCACCAGCGCCAGCCAATACGGGCGCGCCGGCAACAGCAGTTCGGGCAGCGGAATCAGCACCAGCAGCAAGGCCAACACGAAGCTGACCGGCATCACCCAGCCCTTGGTGCGCAGACGACTCATGGGCGCACCTGCGGCGGGGTCGGGTTGTCAGTGGTCACTGGTGTTGCCGGGCTTGCGGATTCGTTGGCTGGCGTTGTCGCCGGGACGGGCGCCTGGCCCGCAGCTGCCGGTTCGGTCGCTGGCGTGCTGGCCGGGGCCGGCGTGGCCGCCGCAGCCGGAGGGTTGGCAGCGTTGCCGGGGGCAGGAACAACCGCAGCTGCCACGCCCATGCGGTTGACCGGGGCTGCGGATGGTCCGCCCGCGGCCGCGGCTTCCGGCGCCGATTCGATTGCAGTGCTATCGGGCAGTTGCGGCAGCGCCGGCACCGAGCGCAGCAGCAGCACGTTGCGGCCACGGTCCAGCTTGGCCGCTGGCTCCAGCTCGCCGACCAGGAAGGCGTGGGTATCGTCCGGGCGCAGCTTCAGGATCTTGCCGACCGGGAAACCGGCCGGGAAACGCCCACCCAGACCGGAAGTGACGATTTCATCGCCCACTTCCACGCCCGCGCTGAGCGGAATATCGCGCAGTTCCAGCCGGTCGCCACGGCCGTAGACGATCAGGCGCACGCCGTTGCGCGCCACCGCAACCGGCACTGCATGGTCCGGATCGGTCAGCAACAGCACGGTTGAATGCGCAGGCGTTACCGCGATCACCTGACCCATCAGGCCACCGGAATCGATCACCGCCTGGCCGACATGCACACCGGCGCGGCTGCCCGAATCCAGTACCAGGCGCTGTTTGACCGGGTCCAGGTCGATATCGAGGATGGGGGCCAGCTGCACGTCCAGGCCATTGCGCTCGGCCACATTGAGCAGCTCGCGCAGCTGCGCGTTGTCCAGCGCCGCGGTCTGCAGACGGGTCAGTCGCGCGTTGGCGACAAGCAGCTGATTGCGCAACTCGCGGTTTTCGCTGACCAGCTGGTTATGGCTGGCCGCGTTGTCCTTGACCGATGCCCCTACCCGGCCCGGCACACCAGCCAAGGCCCAGATCGGTTGCACCAGCACATTGGCCTGGGCGCGCAGACGCGACATCCAGCCGCCCTGGTCGTCGAGCACGATCAAGGTGATGGCCAAGGCCAGGTACGCCAGCAGACGCAGCGTGCTGCTGGCATCCCCCTGGCGGGAGGCTACGGGAGGACCGGCGTAAGGGGGCACGACAGAAGGCTGGGAATGGGAAATGAAGAATCAGGTATGGAAACGGCGCGACTGGCGTCACGCCGATGGTTCCGGGAAATGGATGCTGGAGAGTGGAACGCGCTGCAGGACACCCTGCCCCCCGTTGCCGATTCCCCAGCCCCTGTTCCCTGCGGATCACTCCGGCGCAAAGAACTCGTTGCCGTGCATGTCCACCAGCTCCAGCGCACGACCGCCACCGCGGGCCACGCAGGTCAACGGATCGTCGGCCACCTGCACGTGCAGGCCGGTTTCTTCGGAGATCAGGCGGTCCAGGTCACGCAGCAGGGCGCCGCCACCGGTCAGCACGATGCCGCGCTCGGCGACGTCGGCGCACAGCTCCGGCGGGGTCTGCTCCAGGGCCAGCTTGACCGCCGAGACGATGCCCGACAGCGGCTCGTGCAGGGCTTCCAATACTTCGTTGGAGCTGATCTTGATCATCTTCGGCACGCCCTCGGCGAGGTTGCGGCCGGAGATTTCCATCTCGATCACTTCCGCCTGCGGGTAAGCGCAGCCCAGCTCCACCTTGATGCGCTCGGCGGTGGCTTCACCGATCAGCATGCCGTGGTTGCGGCGCACGTAGTTGGTGATGGATTCGTCGAAACGGTCGCCGCCGATCCGCACCGAGGCCGAATAGACAATGCCGTTCAGCGAGATGACCGCAACTTCGGTGGTGCCGCCGCCGATATCGATGACCATCGAACCACGCGCCTCGGTGACCGGCATGCCGGCACCGATCGCAGCCGCCATCGGCTCTTCGATCAGGAACACATCACGCGCACCGGCCTCCTCGGCCGATTCCTTGATGGCGCGGCGCTCGACCTGGGTGGAGCCGGCCGGCACGCAGACCAGCACGCGCGGGCTCGGACGCAGTACGCGCGACTTGTGCACCTTCTTTATGAAGTGCTTGAGCATCGCCTCGGTGTAGGTGAAGTCGGCGATGACGCCATCCTTCATCGGGCGGATGGTGGTGATATGGCCCGGGGTACGGCCGAGCATCTGCTTGGCTTCGGCGCCGACGGCAGCCACTGAGCGGGTGCCACCGATGGCACGGTCCTGGCGCACGGCCACGACCGACGGCTCGTTCAGCACAATGCCCTGGCCGCGCACATAGATAAGGGTGTTGGCCGTGCCCAGGTCAATGGACAGGTCATTGGAGAACATGCCACGCAGCTTCTTGAACATCTGGGAAGTGATCCTGAGGGGTGTCGCGCCCACGCCGGTTGGCGAAAAAATGGGCAGAAAATGAGGGCAGTTAGCCTATCAACCCACCCCCGCCCGAGCAAGGAAAATCCTAGTGAATTCTGGGCTTTCGACCACTCCGGGCAGCTGCGGTACATCCTTGCTTGTGGCCGTGGACCGCCGCAGCCGGTAACCTTACGCACTTTGGCGCGCAGTCGCGCCGGGTCGCCTGCGCGTGCGCGGCGGCTTTTTCCTTTTACGTATAGGCCTGTTCGCAATGTCCGCTTTGATCTGTGGTTCCCTTGCCTTTGACACCATCATGGTGTTCCCGGACCAGTTCAAGAACCACATCCTGCCGGACAAGGTGCACATCCTGAATGTGTCGTTCCTGGTGCCGCGCATGCGCCGCGAACTGGGTGGCTGCGCCGGCAACATCGCCTACAACCTGAAGCTGCTGGGCGGCAGCCCGATCCCGATGGGCACCGTGGGCCAGGACTTCGGTCCGTACCGCGAGCACTTCGAGCGCATGGGCATCGACCTGAGCCAGGTGCGGGTGCTGGAAGACATGTTCACCCCGCAGTGCTTCATCACCACCGACCACGACAACAACCAGATCACCGCCTTCCACCCGGGCGCGATGATGCGTTCGCACGACAACCATGTGCGCGACGTGCCGGGCGTCACCTTCGGCATCGTTGCCCCGGACGGCCGCGAAGGCATGATCCAGAACGCAGCTGAATTCGTGGAATGCGGCATTCCCTTCATCTTCGATCCGGGCCAGGCGCTGCCGCTGTTCAACGGCCCGGAACTGCGCGAGTTCATCGAGCAGGCCGACTATGTGGTGGTCAACGACTACGAGTCCAACCTGCTGCAGCAGCGCACCGGCTGGAGCGAGACCGACATCGTCGCCCGGACCAAGGCCTACATCACCACCCAGGGCCCGCGCGGCGCGATCATCCACACCCCGGAAAAAACCTTCGACATCCCGCCGGCGCACGAGCGCCGCGTGGTCGACCCGACCGGTTGCGGCGACGCCTTCCGCGCCGGCCTGATCTTCGGCATCGAGAAGGGCATGGATTGGCTGACCGTCGGCCGCATGAGCAACCTGATGGGCGCGCTCAAGGTTGAACACCCGGGCACGCAGAACCAGCGCTTCGACTTCGCCGAGTTCAACGACCAGTTCAAGCAGCAGTTCGGCTACGGCCTCTAAGAAAAACGGCGCTTCGGCGCCGTTTTTTTTTTGTGTGATGGCGTCTGACCATGGCTCGCGACACCGTAGTGCCGAGCCATGCTCGGCAGAGGCCTTACCCGCCATACGTCGGCCGCATGACACCTGTAGGAGTCAACTGTCTTGAGCGCCTTCGGCTATACCGGCTGCCCAAGGTGCGTTGTCACGCTTCATGGCATTGAGCCTGGTCAGGTATTTGCGCATACAGGCGGTGACA
>NZ_JBRREG010000112.1:0-12608 GCF_056760155.1 Stenotrophomonas sp. STEN022 | reverse complement strand
AGGGTAGTGCCGAGCCGTGCTCCGCCGAGGCCTTACCGGTAATGCCCTGCCGAGCATGGCTCGGCACTACATGGCCTTCTGGCACAGGTTTTGCAGCTTCCCCGGCAACGTTCCGTGGGAGGTTCCACATGGCCAACCTGTTTTCCAACTATCTCGGCATCCATGCCCAGGCGATGCCGCTGCGCGAGCAGCGCATGAAGCTGATCGCCAGCAACCTGAGCAATGCCGACACGCCCGGCTACAAGGCCCGCGATCTCGACTTTGATGCCGCCCTGCGTAATGCCCAGGGGGCGACCAGTGGCAATGGCCTGCTGACAGCCACCGCCGAACAGCACTACGCCATCGGCGGCGCCAACGGGCTCAACCCGTTCCAGATCCTGCGCGAAGGCGCCCAGCCCAGCCTTGACGGCAACACCGTCGACCCGGATACCGAGCGCGCTGCTTATGGCCGTGCCGCACTGGAGTACCGCGCCTCGCTGAGCTTCGTCGAGTCCAAGGTGAAGACCATGCTCACCGCCATCACTGGCCAGTAAGGAAGCACGCCATGAGCAACCTGCCAATTTTTGACATTGCCGGCTCGGCGCTGCAGGCGCAATCGGTGCGCATGAGCACCATTGCCTCCAACCTGTCCAATGCCGATTCGATCGCCGGCTCGCCGCAGGCGGTTTACAAGCCACTGGAGCCGATCTTCCAGGCAGTAACCAGCGGCAATGATCCGAACCTGACTGGCGTGCAGGTCAAGGAGATCGCACAGAGCGATGCACCGCCGATCAAACGCTACGAACCCAACCATCCGCTGGCCGATGGCGAGGGCTATGTGTATTCGCCCGACGTCGATCCGGTCGCGCAGATGGTCAACCTCATCTCCACTTCGCGCAATTACCAGGCCGGCGTGGAAATGCTCAGCACAGCCAAGGAACTTGCCCTGGCCACGCTGACGATGGGCCGCTGAGCCCACTCCCCCAGGAATCTGCCGACATGAGCACCAGCGTCAACTCCGATCTCTACAAGTCGCTCGGCCTCACTGCGCCGAACAACACGGCCACCAGCAAGAACAAGGGCTCGCTCGATCAAGCCGATTTCCTGAAGCTGATGACCACCCAGTTGCAGCATCAGGACCCCACCAAACCCATGGACAACAGCCAGATGGTTGCGCAGATGGCGCAGCTGTCCACGGTACAGGGCATCAGCGACCTGAACACTTCGGTGAAGGGCTTCCAGCAGTCCATGGCCAGCGATCAGGTCCTGCGCGGCGCGGCGCTGGTCGGGCATGACGTGATGGTGCCCTCCACCAAGGTCTCTCTGGAAGCCGAAGGCGGCACCAGCGGCACGGTTGCGGCGCCGTCGGCCGGCTCGGTCACCGTCGATATCACCGATGCCAATGGCCTGAAGATCAATCAGCTGACCGTGCCGGCCAGCGCTGCCGGCGAGGTTGCCTTCCAATGGGATGGCACCAATGCCGATGGCAAGCGCATGCCGCCTGGCAGCTATACCGTCACCGCCACCCACACCGATAGCGCCGGTGCACAAACCAAGCTCGCCACCTACGTCGAGGCGGAAGTTGAAAGCGTGACGGTGGGTTCCGACGGCCTGTACCTGAACCTCAAGGGGCTGGGCACTGCCCCGCTCGACTACGTGCTCCGCGTCAGCTGAGCCCTCTCTTCGATTTCCCAGGAGTATTGCCATGGGCTTCAATGTCTCCCTGTCGGGCATCAACGCGGCCAACGCCGACCTGAATGTCACCGCCAACAACGTCGCCAACGTCAACACCACCGGCTTCAAGGAGTCGCGTGCCGAGTTCGCCGATCTGTTCAATGCCACCAGCTATGGCTTGTCACGCAATGCGATGGGCTCCGGCGTGCGCTTGAGCAATGTGGCGCAGCAGTTTTCGCAAGGCAATATCAACCAGACCGGGCGCAGCCTGGACCTGGCCGTGGCCGGCGAAGGCTTCTTCACCTTGAACATGAATGGCGCGCGCGTTTACTCGCGTGCCGGCAACTTCCAGACCGACAACAACGGTTATGTGGTCAATCCACAGGGCGCGCGGCTGCAGGTGTTCACTCCCAACGCCGATGGCACCCGCTTCGATGGCCAGCTGACCGACCTGCAGCTGCTCACCACCGACAGCCCGCCGAAGCAGAGCACCCTGGTCAACATGGCATTCACCTTGCCCGGCAATGCGCCGCAGCCGACCGTAACGCCGTTCGACCCAACCGACTCCAACACCTACAACCACTCCACCGGCGGCATCACGGTGTACGACTCACTGGGCGTCAGTCACACCCAGACCTCGTACTTCGTGAAGACGGCCAATGCCAACGAATGGCAGGTACACAACTATGTGGACGGCCAGCCGGCCGGCGCGCCGTCAGTGCTGCAGTTCTCCAATGCCGGCGCTTTGACCAGCCCGGCCAATGGCGACATTACCTTGGCACCGTTTACACCAAGCACCGGCGCCGGCGTGGTCAACCTGACCTTGAATGTCGCAGGCGCAACCCAGTATGGCGAGAAGTTCGCGATGCGCGATACCCGCCAGGACGGCTACGCTGCCGGCAAGCTGAATGAGATCAGCATCTCCGAGCAGGGCGTGGTGTATGCGCGTTACTCCAATGGCGACGACAAGCCGCTGGGCCAGGTCGCATTGAGCACCTTCAACAATCCGCAGGGCCTGCAGAATCAGGGCAACAGCCTGTGGGTGGAGACGTTCTCTTCCGGCAACCCGCGCGTCGGCGCGCCGGACACCTCTGATCTGGGCCAGATCCAGGCCGGATCGCTGGAAGCCTCGACGGTGGACCTGACCGAACAGCTGGTCAACATGATCGTCGCCCAGCGCAACTTCCAGGCCAACTCGCAGATGCTTTCGACGCAGGACCAGGTCACCCAGGCCATCATCAACATCAGGTAAGCCAAGGAGCGGGGATCGGCCAGCACTTGCCTGATCCCCGCTTGAAGATTGCCGCCGCCTGCGACTTTCCAACTTCAATCCCACTACGCGAGTCCCAGCCCCATGGACAAAGCCCTCTACGTTGCGATGACCGGTGCCCGCGCCTCGCTGCAGGCACAGGCCACTGTGTCGCACAACCTGGCCAACTCGGATACGCCAGGCTTCAAGGAAGCGCTGGCCAATACCGAAGCGTTCCGCATCCAGGGCCCCGGCTTTCCGTCGCGCGTGGATGCCGTGCACGTCGACGCCGGTTTCAACCGCCGCGTTGGCGCGCAGCAGATCACCGGCAATTCTCTGGACCTTTCCCTGCAGCCGGGCAGCTGGCTGGCAGTGCAGTCCAGCGACGGCAGCGAAGCCTATACCCGCAGCGGCGCCTTGTCGTTGACACCGAACGGTCAGCTGGTGACGGCCGAAGGCAATGCCGTTCTTGACGACAATGGCAACCCGATCGCGGTGCCACCGCATCAGGCCATGGAGATCGGCCACGATGGCACCTTGTCGATCATCCCGCTGGGCGAAGGCCCACAGACGATGGCGATGATTGGCCGCTTGCGTGTCGTTGATGCACCCAACGAACGGCTGGAGCGGCGCCTCGATGGATTGATGCGCAACACTGATCCACAGCAGCCATTTGCCCAGCGCCAGGGCAAGGCACTGGACAGCGGCATGCTGGAATCCAGCAACGTGGATGCAGCGGGCGCGCTGGTGCAGATGATCCAGCTGCAACGCCAGTTTGAAATGCAGGTGAAGGTAATCAAGCACGGCGACGAGAATGCGCGCAGTGCCAACAGCTTGTTGCGTCTCAACGGCTGATAGAACAACGCCAGCGTGCATGCTTTGCGCGCGCCCTCGCTTTCGGCTGGGCCAGTGCAGGAATCGGTGGTTTTCCCGTTTCTGCCGCGATCTCGTCAAACCCGCTCTTCTTCCTGATCGACCCGCACGCATCGTGCGGGCGCATGCGGAGCCATGCCACCAGGCAGGCATGGGCACAGCGACAGGCCGGTGCAGCGTCACGGTACTCCGCGTCGACATTCCGACACTGGTTTTGGCACAGCCCATGCATTGACAGTGGCAAGGGCCAATCGGCCGGTATCCGTCACCAAGGAATCGCACCATGAATCAGGCATTGTGGGTCGCCAAGACCGGCTTGGATGCACAACAGACGCGCATGTCGGTTGTCTCCAACAACCTGGCCAACACCAATACCACCGGATTCAAGCGCGACCGCGCCAGCTTCGAGGACCTGTTGTACCAACAGGTACGTCAGCCCGGCGGTTCGTCCTCTGCACAGACGCAGTTGCCAACCGGCCTGCAGTTGGGTACCGGTGTACGCGTCGTCGCCACGTCCAAGCACTTTGAACAGGGCAGCCAGCAGCAGACCGGCCGCGCGCTCGACGTGATGGCCAATGGCCGCGGCTTCTTTGAAGTGATGATGCCCGACGGTACGTCGGCGTATACGCGCGACGGCAGCTTCCAGATCAATGCGCAGGGCGAGCTGGTGACCAACAGCGGCTACCCGGTACAGCCTGGCATCCAGATTCCAGAGGGCGCGCAGTCCATGACCATCGGTACCGACGGCACCATCAGCGTGAAGATGGCCGGCGAAGCCGCGTCGGTGGAAATCGGCTCCTTGACGCTTACCGACTTCATCAATCCCGCCGGCCTGCAGGCCAAGGGCGAGAACCTGTACCTGGAAACCACAGCGTCGGGCCCAGCGCAAAACGGCACGCCCGGCCTCAATGGCCTGGGCACGGTCGTGCAGGGTGCGCTGGAAGGCAGCAACGTCAACGTGGTCGAAGAGCTGGTGTCGATGATCGAAACCCAGCGCGCCTACGAAATGAATGCCAAGGCCATCTCCACCACCGACTCGATGCTCGGCTACCTCAACAACAACGTCTGATTGGTCGCCAAGGGATACCGTCATGAGCAGCCCCCCACTCCTGCGCCAACTTTCCATCGCCTTGTGCGCCGCCCTGATCGGCGGCTGCACCTTGGCCGGCGACGTGCGCCCGTATGCACCGATGGCGCCGATCCAGCCCATCGCCGTGCAGGCCGCAGCGCCGACTGCTGGCGCGATCTACGCCGCCGGCCCCGGCTTGAATCTCTACGGCGATCGGCGCGCGCGTGATGTCGGTGACCTTCTGACCATCACCTTGGTCGAGAACACCATGGCCACAACCACCGCCAGCACCGCGATCAGCAAGAAGTCCAGCGTCGATGTCGGTACCCCGACGCTGTTTGGTGCGCCAGTCACGCTGGGCGGCAAGGACATTCTGGGCGCTTCGGCATCAGCCGACCGCGATTTCGGCGGCAAGGGCAACAGCGCACAAAGCAATCGCCTGCAAGGCAGCGTCACCGTCACCGTGATCCAGCGTCTGCCGAACGGCAACCTGGTGGTGCAGGGCCAGAAGAACCTGCGGCTGAACCAGGGCGATGAGCTTGTGCAGATCCAGGGCGTGGTACGTGCTGCGGACATCAATCCGGACAACACCATCTCCTCCAGCAAGGTTGCCGATGCACGCATCGCCTATGGCGGCCGCGGTGCGGTAGCGCAGTCCAATGCAATGGGCTGGCTTGGCCGCTTCTTCAACTCAGCGTTTGCGCTGTTCTGAGCACTGTGATGAAGACTTTCTCTTTCATGCGCCCCCTTGCCCTTGCAGCACTGGCATTGGCTGCTGCCCTGCCCGCCCATGCCGAGCGGATCAAGGATCTGGCCCAGGTTGGCGGCGTGCGCGGCAATGCACTGGTCGGCTACGGCCTGGTGGTTGGTCTGGATGGCAGCGGTGACCGCACCAGCCAGGCACCGTTCACCGTGCAGAGTTTGAAGAACCTGCTGGGCGAACTGGGCGTCAATGTTCCGTCCAATGTGAATCCACAGTTGAAGAACGTCGCGGCGGTAGCAATCCACGCTGAGCTGCCACCGTTTGCCAAGCCCGGCCAGACTATAGATATCACCGTCTCCTCGATCGGCAACGCCGTCTCGTTGCGTGGTGGCGCATTGCTGATGGCACCGCTGAAAGGCATCGATGGGCAGGTGTATGCCATTGCCCAAGGCAATCTGGTGGTCGGCGGTTTTGGCGCGCAGGGCAAGGACGGCTCGCGTGTTTCGGTGAATATTCCAAGCGCTGGCCGCATTCCCAATGGCGCCACGGTTGAACGTGCGCTGCCTGACGTGTTCGCTGGCGGTGGCGACATCACCTTGAACCTGCACCAGAACGACTTCACCACCGTTTCGCGGATGGTCAATGCGCTCAATGCCACCTTCGGCGAAGGCGCGGCACGCGCGATCGATGGCGGCACGGTCTCGGTGCAGACGCCGACCGACCCGGGTGCGCGCATCGGCATGCTGGCGCGCATCGAGAACGTCGAGCTTTCCCCAGGCACTGCGCCTGCCCGCATCGTGGTCAATTCCCGTACCGGCACCGTGGTGATCGGCTCGCAGGTGCGTGTTTCGCCAGCGGCGATTTCGCACGGTTCCTTGACGGTGACCGTCAGCGAATCGACCCAGGTCAGCCAGCCGAACGCGTTTGCTGGTGGCCAGACGGTTGCCACGCCGCAATCCACCATTACGGCCAGCAATGAAGGCAGCCGAATGTTCCGCTTTGACGGCGGCGCGACCCTGGACGAGATCGTCCGTGCGGTCAACGAAGTTGGCGCTGCTCCAGGTGACCTGATCGCGATCCTGGAAGCACTCAAGCAGGCCGGCGCGCTGACCGCCGACCTTGAGGTGATCTGACATGCGTATCGCCGCGTCCTCGCTGGAACTGAATCCGGCCATCGCCAATGATCCGGCGAAGATCGACAAGGTTGCACGCCAGCTGGAAGGCCAGTTCGCGCAGATGCTGGTCAAGAGCATGCGCGACGCCAGCTTCGGCGACTCGCTGTTTCCGGGCGAAAACCAGATGTTCCGCGAGATGTACGACCAACGCATTGCCGAGGCGATGACGCGCGGTCGTGGGCTCGGCTTGTCGGCCATGATTGCGCGTCAATTGGGCGGCGCCGAAGGCGCAGCCAGCGTACCGGTCGATACCAGCATCAAGCCAGCCGCCGCGGCACGTGCTTATCAATTGGCCGCTCCCGCCGCCACCGGTCTGCCGCTGAATGCAGCGCCAGCACTCGGCGAGGACCCACTGTCTTCGCTGGACATCAATGATCAGTCGACCTACATGGCGCCGCAGGCGCAGGCACTGGATCTGATTGCCGGCCGTGACAGCAGCAGCTTCCACGCGTCCTTGAACAACAGTAATCCCTACCAGGAAACTACCCCGGCCGAGTTGTCCGCCGATTGGGCCATGGGCAATGACCGCTGGAGCAAGGTGTCGGCGGCCGAACGTGGTGACGCCGTTGATACCACCACGGCCAACGTCGCTGCCGACAAGCTCGGCAAGCACACGCCCGAGGGTTTCGTAGCCAGCATCTGGCCTCACGCCGAACGCGCCGCGCGCGAGCTCGGTGTCGATCCGCGTGCACTGGTCGCCCAGGCCGCTCTGGAGACCGGCTGGGGCAAGCGCCATATCAAACGCGATAACGGTGATAGCAGCCACAACCTGTTCGGCATCAAGGCAACCGGTTGGAGTGGCGAACGCGCCACCACCGGCACCCATGAATATGTCAACGGCCAACGCCGCAACGAGACCGCCAGCTTCCGCGCCTACGGTTCGATGGCGGAAAGCTTTGGCGACTACGTGCGCATGTTGAAGACCAGCCCACGCTACCAGGCCGCGCTTAGCGCTGGCAGTGATGTGCGCAGCTTCGCCCAAGGCCTGCAGCGCGCCGGCTATGCCACCGATCCGGCCTACGCCACCAAGATCGCCGCCATTGCCGCCGGTCCAACCATCGAGCGCGCGGTCGCCGCCATCGGCGATGCCGGTGCGCGACTGGGCCAGACCTTTGCCAGCAACGCCGGTATTGCCGGCATCACCCGTCGTTGAGATAGCCGTCCATGTCTAATGTTCTTTCCACTGGCACCAGCGCGCTGATCGCCTTCCAACGGGCGCTGGCCACCGTCAGCCACAATGTCGCCAACATCAAGACTGACGGCTACAGCCGGCAGAAGGTGGATTTCGCCACGCGTGAACCCAGCGACGTAGGCTATGGCGATGTCGGCAACGGCACCAAGATCACCGACATCCGCCGGGTCGCTGATCAGCTCGCGATCTCGCGCCTGCTGGACAGCAATGGTGAACTGGCTCGGTTGCAGCAGTTGTCCGGCATGGCTGACCGGGTTGACGCCTTGTTCTCCGACCCAGCAACCAACGTCAGCGGGGTCTGGTCCAACTTCTTCGACGCCGTCAATGGCCTGGGATCCAACACTGCCGGCACCGCCGACCGCCGTGATGTGCTGGACAACGCCGGCACCCTGATCAGCCGCTTCAAACAACTCAACAGCAGCCTCGACAGCTTGAACAGCGAGGTCAACAACGGTTTGATCTCTGCCGCAAATGAGGTCAACCGGCTGGCATCGGAGATCGCGCAGATCAACGGCACCATCGGCAGCAACGCCGCTGCCGCAGCACCGGATCTGTTGGACCGGCGTGACCAGCTGATCTCCAAGCTGGTTGGCTACACCGGCGGCACCGCGGTGATCCAGGACGGCGGCGTGATGAACGTCTACTCCGCCGGTGGCCAGGCGATGGTCGTTGGCACCACCGCCTCGCAGATCACCACCGCTGCTGATCCGTATCAGCCCGAACGCCTGCGCCTTGCGATCAAGACCCAGGGCATGACCGTGACCTTGGACACCAAGGCGCTGGGCGGCCAGATCGGCGGCATGTTGGAGTTCCGTGAAACCGTACTGGACCCGACGCAGGCAGAATTGGGCCGGATCGCAGTTGGCATGGCGCAGTCCTTCAATCAGTCACACGCCGAAGGCATGGACCTGTATGGCGACATGGGCGGGGATTTCTTCAACCTCGGTAATCCGAAGGTCTCGGCGCATAGCGGCAACACTGGCAGCGCCAGCCTCACCGCCAGTTATGGCGATCTGAGCGCGCTGGACGGGCAGAACCTGCTGCTGAAATTTGACGGCAGCACGTGGCAGGCGAGTCGCGCCGATAGCGGCGTCGCGGTACCGATGACCGGCACAGGCACGGCAGCCGATCCGTTCGTGGTCAATGGCGTTCAATTTGTGGTCGGCGGCAGTCCCGCCACCAACGATCGTTTCCTGCTGCAGCCTACCGCTGCCGCAACCAATGAACTCTCGGTGGCAATCACCGATCCCTCGCGCATCGCCGCCGCCAACCCGATCAAGGGCGCGGCCGCACTGACCAATACCGGGACCGGCAAGCTTGGCAACCTGGATGTCGTGAATGCGGGTGACCCCGCCCTGCTCAATCCAGCAGTTATCAATTTCGTCGATGCCAACAACTACACCGTCGATGGCGCCGGCCCCTACCCCTACACCCCCGGTCAGGCCATCAGCGCCAATGGCTGGAAGGTTGTGCTCGACGGCAAGCCTGCCGCTGGCGATCGTTTCGATATCACCAAGACTGCACCTGGCTCCAGCGACAACGGCAATGCCAAGCGCTTGGCCGATGTCGAGGACGCCAAGGCTTTCAACGGCGGCACCGTCACCTTGAACGGCGCACTGGGCGGGCTGACCACCCAGATCGGCTCCGCTGCACGCGCCGCCGACTATTCGCTACAGGCGCAGCAGGTAATCAACGACAACGCCAAGGCATCGCGGGATTCGATCTCCGGCGTCAACCTTGATGAAGAAGCGGCGGACATGCTCCGGTTGCAGCAGGCCTACCAGGCTGCATCGCAGCTCATCTCCACCGCCGACACCATGTTCCAGACGATCCTGAAGGCGGTGGGCTGATGAGTACCCGTATCTCCAGCAACATGATGTACGACCAGTCCGTCGCGCTGATGTTGTCCAAGCAGAGCAAGATGAATCACCTTGAACAGCAGCTGGCGACCGGCAAGAAGATCGTCACGGCCAAGGATGATCCGGTCGCGTCCGGTACCGCGGTGGGCATGGATCGTGTACTGGCTGAACTTGAACAACTGGGCAAGAATGCCAACGCCGTGCAGAACCGCCTCGGCCTGCAGGAAAACGTGCTGGCACAGGCTGGCGAGATGTTGACGCGGGTATCGGATCTGACTGTCCAGGCCAACAGCCCGGCACTGTCGGTCGAAGACCGCAAGGCAGTGGCCAGCGAGCTGAAGTCCATCAAGGACTCGTTGCTCGCCCTCGCCAACACCACCGATGGCACTGGCCGCTATCTGTTCGGTGGCGCTGCCGATGCCAGCGCGCCGTTCTCGTTGAGCAACGGCACGGTGACCTACAACGGCGACCAGACCCAGCGCCAGGTCGAAGTCTCACCAGGTACTTTCGTGAAGGACGCACTGCCCGGCAGTGAGATCTTCATGCGCATCCGTACCGGCGACGGCACGGTGGATGGGCGCGCTGCCGCCAGCAACACCGGCCAGGCCGTGCTCACCGACATCGGCCGCGACAGCTCCGGTGGCTGGACTGGCGCCAGCTACACCCTTCGCTTCACCGCAGCGGACACCTATGAGGTGGTGGATGCCAGCAACACGGTTGTGGCTACCGGCACCCATACCAGCGGCGAAGACATCGTGTTCGAAGGGCTGCGCATGCGCATCGACGGCACCCCGGCAACGGGCGACACGTTCAGCGCTGCTACCGCTGAAACCCGCGACGTGTTCAGCAGCATCGACCAGCTGGTGCAGACGCTGCAGATGGACACGTCCACACCGGCGGCAAGGGCAGCCCAGCAGAACGCATTGCAGGCCAGCATCCGTGATGTGCGCCAGGCATCCAACAGCATGATCGATACGCGCGCTGCAGGTGGCGCTCAGCTCACTGCAATCGACAACGCTGATTCACTGCGCGAAGCCAACACCGTCACGCTCAAGAGCTCGCTCTCGCAGATGCGTGACCTCAACTACGCCGAAGCAATCGGGCAGTACAAGCTCGAAGGCGCGGCGCTGCAAGCGGCACAGACCATCTTCACGCAGATGCAGTCGATGTCGCTGTTCAACATGATTCGCTGATTCACATCTACGGCAGCACATCTGCCAGTCCACAACGCAAAGCACCGAGCACAACGGAGACGTACCCATGGCACAGATCATCAACACCAACATCATGTCGCTGAACGCTCAGCGGAATTTGAACACCAGCGGCTCCAGCCTGGCTACTTCGATCCAGCGCCTGTCCTCGGGCCTGCGTATCAACAGCGCCAAGGACGACGCTGCAGGTCTGGCGATTTCCGAGCGTTTCAGCACCCAGATCCGCGGCATGGACCAGGCCGCCCGCAACGCCAACGATGGCATCTCGCTGTCGCAGACCGCCGAAGGTGCCCTGGGCGAAATCAGCAACAACCTGCAGCGCATCCGTGAACTGGCTGTGCAGTCGCGCAACGCCACCAACTCCCCTTCCGACCGCGCCGCACTGGACGCCGAAGTGCAGCTGCTGAAGGCCGAAATCCAGCGCGTCGCCGAGCAGACCAACTTCAACGGCACTGCGTTGCTGGATGGCAGCTTCCAGAACCAGGCTTTCCAGGTGGGTGCCGACCAGGGCCAGGTGATCAACATCGCGCAGATCGCCAACGCCAACATCAAGGAACTGGGTAACTGGAACCGCGTGGATACGCCGGCCTCGGCAGCAGCTGTAGCCGCTGACGGCGGTTACGTCGCAGGCACCCCCACCCCAGGCACAAGCACTTTGAGTCTTGCAGGTGTGGCTGATCCGACTGCTGCGCTGTCCTTCCAGGTCGGCGGCACCACCATCAACGTGGCACAGGACGCGGCGCGTACCACCGCCGCCGGCTTGGCCACCGCGGTCAACGCTGCCATCGGCACCAACATCGCGGGGCTTACCGCCAGCGTCAGCGGCACCGATATCGGCTTGAGCAACACCAATGCCACACCGATTACCATTTCCGGTGGTCTCACCGGTACGGTCGGCGCTCAGACCGAAGTCGGCGGCACCCCCGCCAGCTTCACTGCCGGCAACTTCACCCTGACCGGCAGCAAGGGCACCGCCACCATCAGCTTCAGCGCTGCAGGTGGCGCCTCACAGCGCGCCAGCGATCTGGTAAAGGCCGTCAACAACCAGAGCTACAACACTGGTGTCACCGCCTCGTTGGATGCCAGCGGCAATCTGCAGTTGGCTTCGGCATCGGGCCAGTTCACCATTGCTGGCGGCGCATCGTTGACCGCACAGACCGGCCTGACGGCGGCAACAACGACCGATTGGGCAGCAGGCGCGGCCGAAACCGGCTTCGCGGATATGGATGTGCTCTCGGCCACGGGTGCTGACAATGCACTCAACGCCATCGACGCTGCACTGCAGTCGATCAACTCCTCGCGCGCCGATCTGGGTGCGGTGCAGAACCGCTTCACCTCGACCATCGCCAATCTCAACACCTCCTCGGAGAACCTGTCGGCCGCTCGCAGCCGCATCCGTGATGCCGACTACGCCAAGGAAACCGCAGAGCTCACCCGCACGCAGATCCTGCAGCAGGCGGGCACGGCAATGTTGGCCCAGGCCAACCAGTCGCCGCAGAACGTGCTGAGTCTGCTGAAGTAAGCAAACGCAGCTGTAGTGCCGAGCCATGCTCGGCAAAGGCTTCATCTGTAGTGGGGGGCGCCGGGGGGGCAGGGGGGGGGCGGGCGAACCACCCCACCCGCA
>NZ_JBRREG010000111.1:0-13018 GCF_056760155.1 Stenotrophomonas sp. STEN022 | reverse complement strand
ATTATTATTTCCCCTCCCTCTTTCTTCTGCTCCTCCCCCGGCCCGCCCCCCCCGCCCCCCCCCCCCCCCCCCCCCCCCCCCCCCCCCCCCCCCCCCCCCCCCCCACTACAGGTGGAGCTTCAGGCCTTCAGCTTTAGCCCCTCTCCCGTGTACGGGAGAGGGGTTGGGGTGAGGGCGGCTTTTCGCTGGTAAATCCTCAGCCGAGCATGGCTCGGCACTACAGGTTTGGCCTCAGGCCTTCATGCTGCCGGTATCGATATAGCGCTGATGCCAGGACAGCGCTTCCGGCAACAGGTGCGGCGTGTGCTTGCCATAGCTGTCGCGGCAGGCGCGGTCGAAGTAGTCGTTGAGCTGGTCGCGGTAATCCGGGTGCGCACAGTTGTCGATCACCTGGCGCGCACGTGCACGCGGCGGCAGGCCGCGCAGATCGGCCAGGCCCTGCTCGGTGACGATGATGGAGACATCGTGCTCGGTGTGATCCACATGGCTGACCATCGGCACGATCGCAGAAATCGAACCGCCCTTGGCCACCGACGGGCTCAGGAAGGTGGACAGGAAGCCATTGCGGGTGAAATCGCCGGAACCACCGATGCCGTTCATGATCCGGCTGCCCATCACGTGGGTGGAATTGACGTTGCCGTACAGGTCGGTCTCGATCATGCCGTTCATGCCGATGCAGCCGAGGCGGCGCACCAGCTCCGGGTGATTGGAGATTTCCTGCGTGCGCATGATGATGCGCTCGCGGTAGAACTTGATGTTGCGCTTGAACTCCTCGTTCGCCTCCGGGCTCAGCGCGAAACCGGTGCACGAGGCGTACTCGAGCACACCGGACTTGAGCAGATCCAGCATGCCGTCCTGGATCACCTCGGTGAACGAGGTCAGGCCGCGCAGGCCGCTTTCAGCAAGACCAGCCAGCACCGCATTCGGAATATTGCCCACGCCCGACTGCAGCGGCAGCAGGTTGGCCGGCAGGCGGCCCTTGGCGACTTCGTGCTTGAGGAATTCGATCAGGTAGCCGGCGATCTGGCGGCTGTCTTCATCGATTGGCTTGAACGGGCTGTTGCGGTCCGGGCCATTGGTGCGCACCACCGCCACGATCTTGTCCGGGTCCACGCTGAGCGTGGCCTGGCCGATGCGGTCGTTGGCGTGGATCAGCGGGATCGGCTTGCGGTGCGGCGGCAGCGCGGTGCCGTAGTAGATGTCGTGCATGCCCTCGATGTCGGCGGGCTGCCACTCGTTGACCTCGATGATCACCTTCTTGGCCAGGTCCAGCCAGGTCTTGTTGTTGCCGACCGAGGTGGAGGGCACCAGCGAACCGTCTTCGCGGATCGCCGAGACTTCGATCACCGCGGTATCGATATCACCATAGAAGCCAAACCACACATGCTGGGCAACGTGGGAAAGGTGGATGTCGATGTAGTCCAGCGTGCCTTCGTTGATGCGCTTGCGTGCATCCGGGTCGGTCTGGAACGGCATGCGCATGGCGATGGCATCGGCCTTGGCCAGCGCGCCATCCAGCTCCGGTGCGGTCGAGGCACCGGTCATCAGCTTGATCTTGAACGGCTGGCCGGCGGCGTGCACCTCTTCAATGCGCTGCGCCAGTGCCAGCGGCACCGCCTTGGGATAGCCGGAACCGGTGAAGCCACTCATGGCCACGGTTTCGCCGGGCTGGATGAAGGCCGCGGCTTGTTCGGCGGAAACGATGCGGTCGCGCAGGCGCGGGTCCAGGATGCGTTCGACAGACATGACGACTACGGTTTGTTTGGGGGGATGGCTGATTATCGCCCTTCGGCGTGAACAGGGGGGTTGGACCTTGGTGGAATGGTCATTACGGATTTGCTGCTCTTGTACTCCCCGGTATTGTTTTGCAGTGCAGCGTGCAAGTTGTTTGCGCACCCGGCAGGATCGCCCTGCATCCCGACGTGGGGGAGGGAGCAAGGCCCGCTGACAGTTCGCTGTCAGCGGGCTTTTTTATTGCCTGATCGCCGGAGATGGCGACTTCTGGGCCGCAGATGCCAGAATCGCGGAATGAACCAAATCGCCCCTGCAGCACCTGAATCTGTTCAACCGGTAATCGAACGTGCCTTGGCCCGGCTCAAGCTGGCCGCTCCCGATCCGGCGCAATGGCCGTCATCAGAGGCCTTCGAGGCTGGTTTGCGGCAGCTGGCGGTTACCAGCGATTTCGCCATCGATACCCTGTGCCGGCAGCCGGAGCTGCTGCAGTTGTTGGCTCAGGCCGATCCAGCCCTCGTGCCGCTGCCCGTGCTGGACCCGCTGCAACCCACTGCCTGGCCGACCCAGCTGCGCCGCTACCGTGCTGCGGCCTCGACCCGGCTGATCTGGCGCGATCTGCTTGAACTCGATGACGTCGATGCCACGCTGGCGGGCGCCACCCGCCTGGCGGAGGAATGCCTGCAGCTGGGCCTGGATGCATTGGAGCAGGAGTTCGCCAGCCGCCACGGCGTGGTCCGCGACGCCGATGGCAGCGCGCAGCGGCTGGTGGTGTTCGGGCTTGGCAAGCTCGGTGGTGGCGAGCTGAACTTCTCCTCCGATATCGATCTGGTCTACGCCTACCCGCATAACGGCGAGTCCGATGGTGCGCGTCCGCTCGCCGCCGAGGAATATTTCGCCCGGCTCGGCCAGCGGCTGGCGCGGCTATTGGACGAAACCACCGCCGAAGGTTTCAGCCATCGCGTCGACCTGCGCCTGCGTCCGTTCGGCACCGCCGGTCGCGTTGCCCTGTCGTTCGCCGGCATGGATCAGTACTTCCAGCGCGAAGGCCGTGACTGGGAGCGCTACGCCTGGATCAAGGCGCGCGCGGTGGCCGGCGACATCGCCGCTGGCGAGGCCTGGCTGGAGACGTTGCGGCCCTTCGTCTACCGCCGCTACCTGGACTTCACCGCGCTCGATGGCCTGCGCGAGATGAAGGCGGCGATCACTGCCGAAGTCGCGCGCAAGGACCGCCTGGACGACATCAAGCGCGGCCCGGGCGGCATCCGCGAGATCGAATTCCTCGCCCAGGCATTGCAGCTGATCCGCGGCGGCCGCGAACCTGCGCTGCGCGAGCGGCGCCTGCTGCCGGCGCTGCGCGCGCTGGTCGAAGGCGGGCAGATGGCGGCCAGCGATGGCGATGACCTGATCCAGGCCTATCGCTTCCTGCGTCGCGTCGAGAACCGCCTGCAGATGCTGCGCGACGCGCAGACGCACTGCTTGCCCAATGACTCGCTGGACCGCGTCCGCATCGCGTTGGGCCTCGGCTATGCCGATTGGGATGCCTTGCTGGCCGCTTTGAACGAACAGCGCGAACGCGTCAGTCTTGAATTCGGTGCATTGCTTGCCCCGCGCCAAGGCCAGGCCGCGCCGGATGTGTTGTCCAGCTATTGGCGGGTATTGCCCGGCGGCGGCAGCGCCGAGGTGCTGGCCGAGGCTGGTTTCGCCGATGCCAATGGTGCGGATCAATCACTGCGCGAGTTCGCCCAGTCGCTGGGGGTGAAGTCGCTGTCCGACAATGCGCATGTGCGCCTGGATCGGGTGCTGCCGGCACTGTTGCATGCGGCGACACGCTCGCCGCAGCCGGATGCCGCGCTGCGGCGCGTGCTCGGCCTGCTGCAGGCCATCCTGCGCCGCACCAGCTATCTGGCGTTGCTGGACGAGCAGCCCAGCGCCTTGACCCGATTGGTCAACGTGCTGGCACGCAGCGCGCTGTTGTCCGAGCGGCTGGTGGCGTTCCCGCTACTGCTGGACGAGTTGCTGGATACCCGCGTCGCTGGGCCGATGCCGGAGGCGCTGGAAATGCAGGACGCCTGCGCCGCCGCCTTGCAGATCGATGACCCGGAAGCGGCGCTGCGTGCACTCAACGAAGTGCGGCTCGCGCTGAGCTTCCGCATGGCCCTGGCCTTCCACGATGGCCGCCAGCGTGCGGTCGACTGTACGCAGCAACTGGCACAACTGGCCGACGCGGTGGTGGTGACCGTGCTGCAGATGGCGCATGCGGACATGCTGCAGGCGCATGGTGAAGTGCCGGGCGGACGCTTTGCGATCATCGGTTACGGCAGCCTGGGGGGCGTCGAGCTGGGCTTTGGTTCGGACCTGGATCTGGTGTTCCTGTACGACAGCCCGGCTGGCATCGACGGTAGCGATGGTCCGCGTCCCTTGGACAGCGGCCGCTGGTTTGCCCGTCTGGCGCAGAAGGTGATGGCCTTGCTCGGTGCAGTGACCGCCGCCGGCCGCCTGTACGATATTGACGTGCGCCTGCGCCCGGATGGCGGCAAGGGCGCGTTGGTGTCCTCGTTGGCCAGCTATACCGAATACCAGCGCGAACGTGCCTGGACCTGGGAACATCAAGCGTTGGTACGTGCGCGCGCTGTGGCCGGTGATGCATCGCTGTTGTCCGACTTCGAACGGGTACGCGCTGACACCTTGAGCCGTGCGCGTGAGCACGAGGCCTTGTTCGGCGATGTGCTGAAGATGCGTGCACGCATGCGCGCCGAACTGGACCGCAGCGATGCCGGGCGGCTGGACCTGAAGCAGGGCGCAGGCGGTCTGGTCGACCTGGAGTTCGTGCTGCAGACCGGCGTGTTGTCACAGGCGCAGCACACGCCGTCGCTATGCGAGCCGAGGGAGACCCCGCTGCTGATCTCTGCGCTGGCCGCTGCAGGCTGGTTGCCGGGTGCGACGGCCGAAGCCCTGCACGAGGCGCACGCCACGCTGCTTGATGTGGGCCTGAGCTGCACCCTGGACCGGCGCCCGCGTATTGCCATTCCAACGCCCGAGATCGAAGCGGCATGTGCGGCGATCAGTGCCGCCGCAATCGCGCAGGGCCTGCCGTTCGAGCCGGGCAAGCGCGCGGAGTGATGCTGGAAAGCAGCCCGGCTTGGTACCGGGCTGCAGCGATCAGCGGGTGGTGCCGCGCAGCGGCGCCATCTTCCACAGCAGGGCACGGAACGGTGCCAACAGGCACACGCCGATGGCCAGCTTCACCGCCAGATCGCCTGCCGCCCAGCTGACCCACGGCAACTGCGAGCCGGCAAAGGCGATCGACCAGAAGATCGCCGTGTCCACGGTGGCGCTGCAGGTGGTGGCCACCATCGGTGCGCGCCACCAGTTGCCGGCACGCAGCCGGTCGAACACGGTGATGTCCAGCAACTGGGCAACGATGAAGGCCGAGCACGAGGCCACCGCGATGCGCGGCGTGGCGATCCACACCGACAACACCACCGCCACCGCGAAGCCGGCCCAGGCCACGCGGCGCGCCGCCTGCGGGCCGAAGCGGCGATTGATCAGATTGCTGACCAGGAAGGCGATCGGGTAGCTGAAGGCGCCCCAGGTGAGCCAGTCATTGATCGGGTACTGCACCAGCACGTTCGAGCCCAGCACCACGGCACCCATTGCCAGCACGGCCAGCAATAGCGAGGTTGGGGTCAGCGGAGCGAAGCGGATGGACGGATGTGAGGACATGAACGGGCACAGGCAGCGCCGGTGGGCACTGCATCGATAGAAGGAGGAGGGGCCGTGCCTGGAAAGGCAGGTCGGTGCCTATTGTAGCTGGTGTGGTCGAGGTGGATGTCAAGGCGGCAGGAGTGCATACAGCCTGCGATCCAGAGAACCAGAGCCCCTCTCCCGCAAGGCGGGAGAGGGGTTGGGGTGAGGGCAGCTTTTGCTTGTGTTGTCAGCCCTGCGGGCGCTTGAGCTGCAAATTACAAAAGCCAATGCCAAAGCCCCCTCATCCGCCCTTCGGGCACCTTCTCCCGCAAGCAGGAGAAGGGATGCTTCAGACATCTCTACGATCTGAAGCTTCAAAGCACTGCAGCCTCAAAGCTTCACGCTATGACTCACCGACGCCGCTTCAATCGCCGGCACAAAGGTCAGCACGGCGCCATCCTCCGCACGCACCATCCAGCCCGCACCTTGCGGGCTCGGCGTGAACGCAACGGTCTGACCGAGCACGAAGTTGGATGCCGGATTGTCCTCGCGCTGCGGCCAATGCAGCGATGCGGTGTTGGCCGCATCCAATGGGTCGGCCAACGCCACGCTGCGGCCGCCATCAGCGTCCTGGGTGATCGCTTCGACCTTCATGTCCGGCAGCGGGCCGGCGCTGACGCGGCGCGCCTGGCGCTCACCGGCTGCCGTGGAAGACTTGTCGGCCGCCGATGCCACCAGCAGCAAGGGGGCGGATACCAGCATCGATGCGCCAACCGAGGTCATTAGGGTACTGACCTCGGAACGGTTCAAGCCATCGCCAGCATGCGCAGGCGCAATCACCAACATGGCGCTGATGGCTGCGACGCAGGCCAGCTGGGTAAACGTGGATTTCATAAGGCGTTCCTCAAGTACAGCGAATCAGAAATCAAAGCGTGCGGGTGCGGCTTTCATCCACCGCTTCGATGGTCGGCACGAAGGCCAATGCAGCGCCTTCCGGGTTGCGCAGCATCCAGCCCGCACCCTTCGGGCTCGGCTGGAAGGCGATCTTTGCGCCCACGTTGAAACCGGCCGCCGGATCATCCTCACGCTTGGGCCATTGGAGGGTGGCGCGGTTTTCGACGTTGGCAGGGTCTTCCAGGGTGACGCGACGGCCGCCATCGGCTGCGGTCTCGATCGACTTCACTTCCAGATCCGGCAGCGGGCCGGCGCTGATGCGACGCTTTTCCTCGCCGCGCTCACGCGATTCCTTGGACATGTCAGCCGCGCCGCGCACACCGGCCGCTGACAGGAAGATCGGCCCGGAGACCACCATCACCACGCTGGAGCCTGTTATCAGCACCGAGGCCTGCGAACCATTGATTTCACCGGCCCGGGCCGTGCCTGGGGTGAGTCCTGATCCCAGGCTGGCGGCGATGGCAAAGGCAAGGGCGCCGCTCTTGATCAGGTGTTTCATGGTGTGGCTTCCTGCTGAGGTGTGGGAGCTTGCGTGTTGCTTCCGGCCACTGCCGGCACGGGTGTTTGATGGGCGACGGCGAGCTCGCGTTCAAGTGCGCCACTGCGGTGCAGGAAGTCGAACACCGACTCCACCGTCACCACCGAGTAATTACCGGAAATGCGCTCGCTGGCCGGATGGTCGGTGACCGCCACGTTGTCGGCAAGGAAGCGCGCACCCAGCCGCTTGCCGATGCCGATGTGCAGGCGTGATGGCGTGTAGCCTTTCTGCTTGAGCCACGCCAAGGCTGTGGCGCGGTCAGCGAGGGGCGCATCGCCTGCGGCCTGCACCATTGCGGCTGCAGCGACTTCCAGGATCCATTGGTTGGAATTCTGGTATTCGCTGCTGCCGGGATAGGCCAGCATGCTGTAGCGCGGCTCATGCAGCGCACGTGCCTGTGGCGCGGCACCGGCGAGCAATGTCTTCAGTGCGGCGCGGACTTCCGGCGTGGGAATGCCAACCCGCAGGTCGGTGGTGATCGAGCTCTCGCCGACCAGGTTGACCAGGCCCTCGCGGTACAGGTCCGAGCTGTCGCTCTTGCAGCGGTTGAGCAGGTGCACCACGTCCCAGCTGCCGCTGTCGTTGCGGACCAGGAAGGCCAGGTGGCTGTGGCGCAACCCGTATTTGCTCAGGTCTTGCCCGCCGCGCGCAGCAATGGCCACATCCACGTCGGGCATGGCATCGAGCGTATCGGCGGTGACCGCGGCCATGTCGAACATGGCGGCAATCGTGGTCGGCGGCGGATAACGCGGGCTGCAGGCCGGTTGCGCGAATGCCGGAATGGAGAGGGTGGCCAGGCTCAGTGAGACTGCCAGCAATAGTGTGGTGCGGGGTTTCATCGGCGCGCATCCTTGCATGGTGCTTGGGAAATATTCGTTAGGAGCCTGCGCAGGCGCGCGCTTGCTGGCTGCCGATGCCGGGATTTTCGTTCAAGGCTGCTTCCATTGCGCATGCAGCAGGCCGGAGACAGCGAAACAGGCCGGTGCATCCTTGTTGGACAGTACGATCACCGTCTCGCCGGTTGCCGGGTAATGGCGCACGTCGGTGCAGACACCGTCCGTGCTGCCGCCATGGCCCCAGCGGAAGTCACGGGTCGGCACGTCCTTGCCGTAGCCGGTGGCAAAAAAGCCCAGACCCATGAACTCGCGCTGGGTCTGGGTGGCCTGTTCGAACAGTGCCGCCGGTAGCAGCTTGCCGGCATTCAAGGCCTGCACGAAGCGGAACATGTCACGCGCGTCACCCACTTCACCGCCGGCGGGCAGGCCGCGCTTGGGTTGGGTGGCGCAGTTGCGCACGCGCTTGCCATCCACCTCCACATAGGCCCGTGCCAGGTCAGCTGCGGGGTCGTCGCACGCCACGAAGCCGGTATGTTGCATGCCGGCCGGTTGCAGCACGTGCTGGCGGATGTAGCTCTCGAAGTCCTGCCCGGAGAGGACTTCCAGCATCCGCCCCAATACGAGATAACCAAAGTTGCCGTACTTCTGCGCGCTGCCAGGTGTGAACTCCGGTGCACGCCCGGCATGCAGTGCAACCATGTCCTCCAGGCTGTGCAGGCGCGCGCGATCAGCACTGTGTTCGGCGCCAAACAATTCACCGATATCCCCCGCACCGGCGCTGTGCGTCAGCAGCTGGCGCACGCTCACCTCATTGGCGAACTGGCGGTTGGGGTAGTCCTTGAGCACCTCACCGACCTTGCTGTCCAGGCTGAGGCGACCGGCGGCGATCTGCTGCAGGATCGCCACGCTGGTGAACATCTTGCCGGCCGAGGCCAGGTTGAAGCGGTCATTCACCTGCAGCGATGTTTCCTGCTGCTCATCGCGCGCGCCATAGGCTTTCTCGAATACCACCTCATCGCCGCTGGCGATCAACACCGTCCCCGAGAACTGCCCGGCGGCCTGCAGCCCCAGTGCAAAGCCATCCAACTGCGCCAGCGCTTCAGCGCTGGGCGCCTGCGTGGCAGTGGCAATCCAGGGCAACGCAACAAGCAGCAACGGGGCAAGACGCAGCAGGGCAGGCGTGGCAACTGGATGCTTCAGTGGTTTGCGCATGGTTGGGCCCAGGCTGGGAATGGGCAGAACATACCATCGCCTATTACCGCTGGCAGTCTGCAAGCCAGGCCCCGGCAGCGGATAATGGGGCCATGTCGCCTACCAAATCCCCCGTGCGTGCCATCGTCTGGATGCTGGCCGCCGTCGCTTTCTTCTCCTGCATGGACGCTGGCATGAAGATGCTGTCCAGCAGTTATCCGACCTTGCAGGTCACCATGCTGCGTGGTGCCGCTTCGTTGCCGTTCGTGCTTGTATGGGTGCTTGCCACCGCCGGACCGCGCTCGATCATCCCGGTACGTTGGGGCCTGCATCTGCTACGCGGCGTGCTCGGCATGGTGATGATCGGTTGCTTCGTCTATGCGCTGCGTACCTTGTCGCTGTCCACGGCTTACACCATCTACTTCGTAGCGCCCTTGCTGGTGGCGGCGCTGTCGGTGCCCTTGCTGGGTGAGCACGTGGGGCCGCGGCGTTGGGTCGCCATCGGCATCGGCCTGATCGGCGTGCTGGTGGTGCTGCGGCCGGGCGTGGATGGTTTCATCTCGTTCCCGGGCCTGATGGTGTTGCTGGCGGCGACGGCCTATGCGATCGCGGCGGTCACGGTCAGCCTGTTGACGCGTACGGATACGCCGCAGTCGATGGTGGTCTGGTTCCTGTTGATCATGGCGATCGGTGCCGGTTTGCTGGCCTGGCCGCAGTGGCAGCCGCTGCAGTGGAAGCACGCCGCGCTGATTGCCGGCATGGGACTGGCGGGGGCGCTGGGCCAGATCGCGCTGACCCGCGCGTTCCAGCTGGGCCAGGCCTCGATGATCGCGCCGCTGGAGTACACCGGGCTGGTGTGGGTGATCGGTTGGGACGTGCTGCTCTGGCAGAAGCTGCCCGACCGCTGGACCTGGATTGGCGCCGGCATCATCGTCGCCAGTGGCCTGTACCTGCTGCACCGTGAACGCGTGCAGCGGGCGCAGCGGCCGGATCAGATTGATCATCCCTGAAAACCAACCCCTCCCCAGCCCTGCCCTTGGCTTCTCCAAAGGGAGGGGGCGTAGTGCCGAGCCATGCCCGGCAGGGGCTTTGCCGGCAGACTCAAGCGGCGTGAGCCCCGCAGCAGGGGGGCCCCCCCCTGGGGGGCAAAACAGGTGAAATTGGCTGACCCCCGGGGGCGGGGGCCCCCCCGCTCCCACAAGCAGAGCTACCCCCAGCACAGCCCCGACTGGTTTCACTTAGAACCAAAAGGAATAAGATTCCGGTTTGCGGCACGCGCGCCGACGGCCCGGCGCTGCTAGGCTGCACGCCCCTTACTTATGCCCTCCGGTTGCCCTGGCAGTGATCGAGTTCCAGCACCTGCAGAAAGCTTATGCCGTCGACGGCCGCGCGATCACCGCGCTGCATCCGCTCGACCTGAAGATCCAGGCCGGCGAAGTGTTCGGCATCATCGGCCATTCCGGTGCCGGCAAATCGACCCTGATCCGCCTGATCAACCGCTTGGAAGAGCCCAGCGGTGGCCGGGTGTTGATCGACGGCCAGGACGCCACCGCACTCGACGCCGATGGCCTGCGCACGTTGCGCCGTCGCATTGGCATGATCTTCCAGCACTTCAACCTGCTGTCGGCACGTACCGTCGCCGCCAACGTGGCTTTCCCGCTGGAGCTGGCCGGCACGCCCAAGGCCGAGATCGACGCCCGCGTGGCCGAGTTGCTGCGCATGGTCGGTCTGGAAGCGCATGCGGCGAAGTACCCGTCGCAGCTGTCCGGCGGGCAGAAGCAGCGTGTCGGCATTGCCCGCGCGCTGGCCACGCGCCCGCAGATCCTGCTGTGCGACGAGGCCACCAGCGCGCTGGACCCGCAGACCACAGCTTCGGTGCTGGCGCTGCTGGGCAAGATCAATCGCGAGCTGGGCTTGACCATCGTGCTGATCACCCACGAGATGGATGTGATCCGCCGCGTCTGCGACCGCGTAGCGGTGCTCGATGCCGGTCACATGGTGGAAATGGGCCCGGTTACCGAAGTGTTCCTGCACCCAAAGCACCCGACCACTCGCCGTTTCGTGTCCGAGTCCGAGCATGTGGACGAAGGCGAGCAGCTGCGTGATTTCGCCGCCGTCGGTGGTCGCATCGTGCGCCTGACCTTCCTCGGCGAGGGCACTTACGAACCGTTGTTGGGGCGCATCGCCCGCGATACCGGCGTGGACTACAACATCCTTACCGGCCGCATCGACCGCATCAAGGACACGCCCTACGGTCAACTGACCGTAGCCCTGGTTGGCGGTGACCAGAATGCCGCGCAGGCGGCCTTCGTCGCTGCCGGTGTGCACGTCGAGGAGCTGCGCCGATGATCATTGCAACTGCCGCCGAAGGCTTCTTCCGCCATCTGGATGCGGGCAAGTGGGCCGATATCGGCCAGGCCACCATCGACACCTTGCTGATGCTGGCCGGCTCGTTGCCGCTGACCTTGGCGATTGGTTTACCGCTGGGTGTGCTGCTGTTCCTGACCGGCTCGCCGCAGCTGCACCGCAAGCCGGTGGTTTACGGCATCACCGCCTTGTTGGTGAACCTGCTGCGCTCGGTGCCCTTCATCATCCTGATGATCGTGTTGATCCCGGTGACGCTGGCGATGATGGGCACCTCGCTGGGCGTGCGTGGTGCCATCCTGCCGTTGGTGGTTGGCGCAGCGCCGTTTTACGCGCGCCTGGTTGAAACGGCGCTGCGTGAAGTCGACCGTGGCGTGATCGAGGCCAGCCAGGCGATGGGCGCGACCACCAGGCAGCTGGTCTTCAAGGTGCTGCTGCCGGAAGCGCGGCCGGGCCTGATTGCGGGCGCCACCGTCACCACCATCGCCTTGATCGGTTTCACTGCGATGGGCGGTGCGATTGGCTCCGGCGGCCTGGGCGACCTGGCCTTCCGTGACGGCTACCAGCGTTCGCACACCGACGTGGCGCTGGTCACCGTAGTCTTGCTGCTGGTGCTGGTGCAGCTGCTGCAGATGCTCGGCGACCGTCTGGTTACGCATTACAGCCGCAAGTAATGGAATGACCGCAGGCCGGCACGCAGCGTGTCGGCCTGTTAGCGTATGTCCACACCATCCTTCCCCACGGGATCTGTTACCGATGAAAAAGCTGCTCACCTTTCCCCTGATTGCCGCCGTGCTGGCCCTGTCGGCCTGCGGCAAGCCTGCCGCCGATGAGTCCAAGCTGGTGGTTGCTGCCACCGCCGTGCCGCACGCCGAGATCCTGGAAGTGGTCAAGCCGCTGCTGGAAAAGGAAGGCGTCAAGCTCGACGTGCGCGTGTTCAACGACTACGTGCAGCCCAACGACCAGTTGGTGCAGAAGCAGGTGGACGCCAACTACTTCCAGACCGAGCCTTACCTCAAGGCCTACAACCTGGACCGCAAGACCGACCTGGTCACCGTCACCGGCGTGCACATCGAACCGTTCGGTGCCTATTCGCGTCGTTTCAAGTCGCTGGCCGAACTGCCCAGCGGCGCCGACGTGGTGATCCCGAATGACCCCAGCAACAACAGCCGCGCGCTGATCCTGCTGGACACCGCCGGCGTCATCAAGCTCAAGGACCCGAGCAACGCCCTGTCCACCCAGCGTGACATCACCGAGAACCCGAAGCAGCTCAAGTTCCGCGAGCTGGACTCGGCGATGCTGCCGCGCGTGCTCGACCAGGTCGATCTGGCCCTGATCAACACCAACTACGCGCTGGACGCCGGCCTGAATCCGACCAAGGACGCACTGGCGATCGAGAGCAGCGATTCGCCGTACGTGAACTTCCTGGTCGCGCGCCCGGACAACAAGGACGACGCCCGCGTGCAGAAGCTGGCCAAGGCCCTGACCAGTCCGGAAGTGAAGGCTTTCATCGAGCAGAAGTACAAGGGCGCGGTACTGCCGGCGTTCTAATCTTCATCGCTGGGCCGGGGATCGCACCGTAGTGGGGGGGGGGGGGGGGGGGGGGGGGGGGGGGGGGGGGGGGCGCGGGGGCGCGGGCGCGCGGGGGGGGCGGGGGGGCGGGGGCGGGGGGGGGGGGTGGGGGGGGGGGGGGGGGGGGGTGCGGGGGGGGGGG
>NZ_JBRREG010000110.1:0-13151 GCF_056760155.1 Stenotrophomonas sp. STEN022 | reverse complement strand
CGGGGGTGGGTTGGCTTGGCCTCCTGGTTTCGGGGCTGGGGGGGGGGGGGGGGGGCGCGGCGCTGGCCCGCCCCCCGCCCCCCCCCCCCCCCCACTACACGGGCCACCCCCGTCGCGTGGATCGGCAGTGCCGTAGGCAGCTTCATGACGACCGTGTGATTTTGCTGGTCATGTTCGGACCGGTATGCTGACGCGCATGCAGCTATCTCGAATCACCCCGCTCCTTCTGTTCCTGGCGTCGCTGGCAGCAGTTCCCCTTGCCCATGCCCGCGGCACCATTGAAAAGGTCCAGATCAAGGGTCTGGACAAGGGTGACGATGCCGAGATGATTGAGAACATCGAGGTGTCGCTGTCGGTTTACGACGCGATCGGCAAGGTGCAGGGCGAATCACGGCTGGAATACCTGCTGTCGCAGGCCGAGCGGCAGACCCGTACGGCGCTGGAGCCGTTCGGCTTCTACAACCCGAAGATCACCGTGGAAGCGCCGCGCACCGGCGATACCCTGCAGGTGCTGATCCGTGTGGACAAGGGCGAGCAGGTCAAGGTCCGTACCCAGGAGCTGGACATCACCGGCCCGGCCTCGCGTGACAAGTACCTGCAGGAAGACATCGAGGCCTTCCACCCCAAGACCGGCGAGGCCTTCGACTCGGTCAGCTATGAGGCCAGCAAGATCACCATCACCCGGCGCCTGGCCGAGCGTGGTTACTTCGATGCCGATTTCACCCAGCGCAAGGTGGAAGTGACCCGTGCCGAGAATGCGGCCGACATCTTCCTCACCTGGGACAGTGGTCGCCGCTACAACATGGGGCCGATCACCTTCGAACAGGATTACTTCCGCCCGGGTCTGTTCGAACCACTGGTGTATTGGGAACAAGGCAGTTATTGGCATGAAGGCAAGCTTGATCGCCTGCGTGAGTCGCTGACCAAGCTCGATTACTTCAGCGTCATCGACATCCAGCCGCATCCGGAGCAGGCCGATGACAATGGTGAGGTGCCGGTCAACGTCAAGCTGACCCGCGCCAAGCGCACCATCTACACCGCCGGTCTGAGCTATGGCAGCGAGAGCGGCCCAGGTGTGCGCGGCGGCGTCGAGCGCCGTTACGTCAACCGCCGTGGGCACAAGCTCAGCACCCAGTTGGACTACGCACAGAAGCGCAAGAGCTTCATCACCAGCTACCGGGTGCCGGGCTTCCGCTGGCTGGATGGCTGGTACAGCTATGCGATCAGCGCCTATGACGAGCAGACCGATTACATCGACCTGCGCAACGTCAAGTTGATCGCCAGCCGCAGCGGCGAAATCAACGAAAACCTGACCGCCATCGTCTCGATGAATGCCTTGCGCGAGCGTTGGCGCTACAGCTCCGGTGACCAGTTCAATGCAGCGGTCTACAACTACTCGACCCTGGTTTACCCGCAGCTCACCGCCGACTACGTCAAGGTCGACGACAAAAGCTTCCCGCGTCGTGGCATCAGCGGCAACGCCACCCTGCGCGGTGGCATTGAAGGTGCCGGCTCGGATACCAGCTTCGTGCAGGCCGATGCTACCGTGCGCTGGTACATCCCGGTGGGCGATGCTGACCGGCTGATCCTGCGCGGGCAGGCCGGCACTACCTGGACCAGTGATCTGGTCGCGATGCCGCCAAGCCTGCGTTACTTCGCCGGCGGCGACCGATCCATCCGCGGTTATGCCTTCCGCGAAGTCGGCCCACGCACACCTGCACCGGACAAGTTCGCGCTGGGCGCGAAGAATCTGGCAATCGGCTCGGTTGAGTACGAGCATTACTTTGGTGGCGGTCCGTGGGGCGGCGCGGTATTCGTCGATACCGGCAGCGCCTTCGACAACAACATCGACCTGCATACCGGCGTGGGCTTTGGTGTGCGCTGGAAATCGCCGGTCGGCCCGGTGCGTATTGATATCGCACATGGCTTGAACCACCCGGATTCGCAATTCCAGCTCTACCTCAATATCGGAGCTGACCTGTGAGCCGCCGGCCCGACGAGGTGAGTCCGGAGGAGCGCGAAGCGCGCATCGCCGAGCTGCGTGCCAAGCGCAAGGCGCGCCTGCGCACGCTGGCGGTGCGAAGTGGCATCACCATCACCGTACTGGTGTTGCTGGGCCTGTTCGCGCTGTACTGGTTGCTGCAGACCGTAGCCGGCCGCGAGGTATTGCTGGCGCAGGTGGTTGCGCGCCTGCCCGCCGGCTCATCGCTGACCTGGAGCAAGGCCGAAGGCCCGCTGGCCGGGCCGCTGATCCTGCACGACCTGGATTTCCGCTACAACGAGCTGCACTTCACTGCCGCACAGGCTTACCTGGACCCGGATATCCGCCCGCTGCTCGGCCGCAAGCTGCGCCTGGATGCGCTGCGCGTCACTGATGCCTCGTTGGAACTCGGTCCGTCGGAAGACAAGCCGTTCGAACTGCCAAATTGGCCGGATGTGCTGCCGGCCATCGAATTGCCACTGGCCTTGCAGGCCGACACCATCGTCATCGACGGTCTGCGCATCACCCAGCTGCAGCAGCCGATCATCGACATCAGCAAGGTCCGTGGTGGGCTTGAAGCAGCCAATGGTGAATTCACCGCCAACCAGATCAAGGTCAACAGCAATCTCGGTGATTTCCGCATCGACGGCCATTACCTGCCGCGCGAGGACTACGCCACCGACCTGACCGTGCGCGCACTGATGCCGCCACGTCCGGGCCAACCCGCCGCGCGGCTGGGTCTGGTCGCGCGCGGCAATCTTGCCCATATGGAAGTTGCGGTGGCCGGCTATGCGCCCAAGCCGCTACACGTCAGTTTCATTCTGGATGGCCGCACTGATCCGGTATGGAACGTGGCCGCGCGCAGCGAGCAGCTGGATCTCGGCCAATTGGTTCCCGCGCAGTTCCTGGCCGAGCCACCGGCACCGGTGGCGCTGGATTTCTCCGCGCGTGGTCGCGGCGGTCAGGCGCGACTGCAGGGCCGGGTACGCCAGGGTGAGAACGAGCTGGTGCTGGCACCGTCCAATGTCGCCATCGACAAGCAGGTGCTGACGGTTGCGCCGCTGGTCGCCGAAGCCTTCGGCGGCAGCGTGCGGCTGCAGGGCACCGCCGATTTCAGCGATGCACAGAATCCGGGCTTCCGCTTCGCAGTGGTGGCCAATCAACTGACCTACACGCCGGAGCCGGACCCGAGTTCGCCGGACAGCACACCGGTGCCCTTGCACTTGAAGGAAGCGCGGCTGGGTGTGGCTGGCAACCTGAAGAACTGGGCTGCCGTTGGCAAGGCCGAAGTGGCGCGCGAAGCACAGGACGCCAATCTCGATTTCGATGTGCGTGGCAACGACCAGCAGGCGCATATCGAACACCTCAAGGCGACAACGCCCGGTGGCGCGCTGGAACTGAAGGGCTCGGCGGCATGGGCACCAACGCTGGCCTGGGATGTGGATGCAAGCCTGTCCAAATTTGATCCCGGCTATTTCGCGCCGGGCTGGGAAGGCAATCTGTCCGGCTCGCTGGCCTCCAAGGGCAAGCAGCTGCCGGCGGTGGCCGGTAGCAGCGACATGCGCTTCGAGGCGACGCTGGACGTGCCGCAGATCAACGGCATGCTGCGCGGCCGCCGCGTCGATGCGCGCGCCAAGCTTGCGCTGCAGGGAATGCAGGGCGAAGGCAATGTACGGCTGGTGATGGGCGACAGCCAGATCGAGGCCAAGGGCAAGGTCGGTGATCGGCTGGATGTGGATGCGCGGCTGGAGCCCTTGCACCTGTCCGACCTGCTGCCCGGCGGCACCGGCAGCCTGGCCGGCACGCTGCAGCTGCGCGGCACGCCGAGCCAGCCGGACATCACCGCCGACCTGCGCGGCAATGGCCTGCAATGGGACGACTGGAAGGCGCAGCAGATCAGCATCAATGGCCGTCTGCCATGGCAGGGCAACAACGGCGCGCTGGCCATCCATGGCAGCGCGGTCGAGGTCGGCATGCTGCTCGACCAGGTCAACATCAACGCACGTGGCAGCGTGCAGAACCTGCAGCTGGACGCCGACACCCGCAACGAGCTGGGCGCGGTCGCGCTGAGTGGCAGCGTGCGCCAACAGGGCCAGGCATGGCGCGGCGAGCTGGCCTCGCTGCGGATTGCGCCGGTCAAGGGTGCGCCGTGGCAGCTGCGGCAAGCGGCTGCCCTCAGTGCGCAGGGCAGCAACTTCACCCTGTCCGATGCCTGCCTGGGCGCGGAGACCGGCGGCGCCCTGTGCCTTGCCGCCAACTGGCCGCGCGAAGGCCTGCAGTTGCGCGGTGATGCCTTGCCGCTTGCCTTGGTCCAGCCCTGGCTGCCACCCAACGAAGGTCGGCGCATGTACCTGCGCGGTGAGCTCACCCTGGACGGCAATATCCGCCCGCGTGGCAATGCCTGGGAGGGTGGCTTCAAGGTGGCCTCGGCCGAAGGCGGCATCCGCCTCGGTGACAACGCCCGTGGCGAGCTGGTGCGCTACGACAACTTCTCGTTGAACGTCGACATGCTGCCCAACAGCATCAAGGGCTACCTCGGCGTCGGTTTCAAGGGCGACGGCTTCATCGATGCCAAGGTGCAGACCGGCTGGGAGCCCAATGCGGCGCTCACCGGCGAGCTGTATATGAACATCGCGCGGCTGTACTGGCTGGAGTTGTTCTCGCCTGACCTGGTGCGCCCGCAAGGCCTGATTGAAGGCCATGTCAGCCTGCGCGGCACGCGCTCGCAGCCGACCCTTGGTGGCGAGGCCAAGCTCAGCAACTTCACCGGTGAATTCCCGGCCTTGGGCCTGACCTTGAGTGAAGGCAAGGGCAGCTTCATCGCCCAGCCCGATGGCTCGGCACGCATCAGCGCCTCGACCAAAACCGGTGGCGAAGGCACGCTGCAGGTGGACGGTGGCCTGTCCTGGTTCGGCGATGCGCAGCCCCTGCAGCTGCATATCCACGGCGACAAGGTGCTGATGGCCAATACCAGCGAACTGCGGGTGGTGGCCAACCCGGACCTGGACTTCACGTTGGCCGGCACCGCGATGGAGCTGCGCGGCAGCGTGCATGTGCCCGAGGCGGATCTGGACCTTGAACGCCTGGATCGCGGTACCTCAGCGTCGGAAGACATCGTCGTGCTGGACCCCGCCGACCCGGAAGAAGGCCCGTCCTCGCCGCTGGACATGGACCTGACCGTCAGCCTTGGCGACAAGGTCAAGATGAGTGGCTTCGGCCTGAAGGGCGCGCTGACCGGCAGGATGCAGGTGCGTGCGCGTCCGGGCCGCGAGATGACCGCCAACGGCGGCCTGGAAGTCAGCGGCCGCTACAAGGCCTACGGCCAGGACCTGACCATCACCGACGGCCAGTTGTTGTGGAACTACGGCGTGGTCTCCGACCCGCGCATCAACATCAAGGCGCAGCGTGCGATCGGTGATGTCACCGCCGGCATCCACGTCACCGGCCGCGCCCAGCAGCCGCGGGTGGACGTGTGGTCGGATCCGGCGATGTCGCAATCCGAGTCGCTGGCCTATCTGGTGCTGGGCCGCAGCCTGAGCATGGCCAGCAGCGACCAGGCACAGCAGGTCAACGCGGCCTCGGCGGCTTTGTCGGCCGGTACCGGCCTGCTTGCCGCACAGGTGGGCGCCAAGCTTGGCCTCGATGATGCAGGCGTAAGCCAATCGCGCGCGCTGGGTGGCTCGGTGATCGGCGTGGGCAAGTACATCACGCCCAAGCTCTACATCGGCTACGGCGTCTCGCTGGTCGGCAGCGGCTCGGTGCTGACCTTGAAGTACCTGTTGCGGCGCGGTTTCGACATCGAAGTCGAATCGTCCACGGTCGAAAACCGCGGCTCGGTGAACTGGCGCAAGGAACGCTAAGCAGGAGGCGGAGTGTTGTGGGAGCGGTGTCAGCCGCGAAGCCAACGCTCCATCCGCAGTCAATTGCGCATTTTCCACGCCGAAGATCAGCGTTGTCGCGAGGCCATGTTGCACTGGCTTCGCGGCTGACACCGCTCCCACAAGCGTCGGCAACATTGCGTGACTGCTGGCGGTTGCCGCTGTTGGCGGGGGCCGCTACTGTCCACGGCTGTTCTGTAATCCGTTGGAGTTCCAATGACGCGTAAACCGCTTACCGCCGCGCTGGCGCTGGGCATGAGCCTGGTCGCCACTGCCGCACACGCCAACGAAGGCATGTGGATGCCCACGCAGCTGCCGGAGTTGGCCAGGACGCTCAAGGATGCCGGCTTCAAGGGGGACCCCAAGCTATTGGCCGACGTCACCGCGCCGCCGTTAAGCGCGGTGGTGCGTGTCGGTGGCGGTACCGGTTCGTTCGTCTCCGACGAGGGCTTGTTGCTGACCAATCACCACGTGGCCTATGGCGTCATCCAGTACAACGCCAGCAAGGAGCACAACTTCATCGATGACGGCTTCATCGCCCAGGGCCGCGACGACGAGCGCGCTGCCAATCCCGACTACCGGGTGCTGGTGACGGTGGGTTTCGACAAGGTCACCGATGAGGTGCTCAAGGACGCGCGTGGCAAGACCGGCCGCGGCTACTACGACGCAGTGGAAAGCGCGCGCAAGCGCATCGTCGCCGACTGCGAGGCCGAAGGCGGCGTGCGTTGCTCGGTGGCCAACATGTACTACGGCAGCGACTTCTACCGCATCCGCCAGCTGGAGCTGACCGACATTCGTCTGGTTTACGCGCCGCCGCGTGCGATCGGCAATTACGGCGATGAAATCGACAACTTCATGTGGCCGCGCCACACCGGTGATTTCACCCTGCTGCGTGCCTACGTCGGCAAGGATGGCAAGCCGGCGCCGTACAACAAGGACAACGTGCCTTACCATCCGCCGGCACATCTGAAGATGTCCTTGGACGGTCCGAAGGACGGTGACTACGCGATGCTGGCCGGTTACCCCGGCACCACCTATCGCCTGCGCACCGCCGACGAATTCGCCAGCCAGATCGATACCGTGCTGCCGCGCCGTGTCGAGGTGTTCCAGCAGTTGATCGACGTGATCGAGGCGCAGGGCAAGGGCAATGCCGATGCACGCACGCGCTATGCCTCGCAGCTGCAGTCGCTGAAGAACAATCGCAAGCGTGCCGCCGGCGAACTGGAAGGCCTGCTGCGCAGCGATGCCAAGACCCAGCGCGCACAGGACGAACAGGCGATGCTGGCCAGCACCGACGGCAAGTACAAGGCCGATATCGACGCGTTGTTTGCGTCCCTGGCTGAAGACCGTGCGGTCGGTAGCAGTGAGTTCCTGGTGACGCTGATGTCCAGCCAGACCCAGCTGCTGCGTTCTGCGCTGCTGCTGGAACGCCTGCGGGTGGAATCGCTCAAGCCCGATGCCGAGCGCGAGGCCGGTTACCAGCAGCGTGACCAGGCTTTGATCGAAGGCGTGCTCAAGCAGGTGCAGCGCCGCTACGACCCGGCCGTCGAAAAAGCACTGCTTACCGCATTGTTGACCCGCTACCAGCAGCTGCCCGATGCGCAGCGCAATTCGCATTACGACAACCTGTTTGGTCGTACGCCGGCTGCGTTGGCCAAGCATCTGGACGAACTGTACGCACAGACCAAGCTGGGTGATGAAGCGCAGCGCCTGTCGCGTTTCGAGGCCGCACGCAAGGGTGGTTTCATCGAAGCCGATCCGCTGGTGTCGGTGGCGGCGGCCTTGGTGATGGCTCAGCTCAGTGCAGAGCGCGACAGCAAGGAACGCGAAGGCGAGCAGCTGCGCCTGCGCCCGTCCTACATGCAGGCCTTGTTTGCCTGGCGCGCAAGCCAGGGCAGGGTGGTATACCCGGATGCCAACAGCACCCTGCGCATCAGCTACGGCAAGGTCGAAGCGCTGCATCCGCGTGATGCGGTCAGCTATTCGCCGGTGACCACGGTGGCCGGCATCGTCGAGAAGAACACCAACACAGTGCCGTTCGACGCGCCCAAGCCACTGCTGGCGGCGATTGCGAAGGGCGACTTCGGCAGCACTGCCGATCCGGCCTTGAAGACGCAGACGGTGAACTTCCTGACCAACCTGGACACCACGGGCGGCAATTCCGGTTCGCCGGTGCTCAACGCCAAGGGCGAGCTGATTGGCCTGAACTTCGATTCCAACTGGGAGTCGGTCAGCGCAAGCTGGTGGTTCGACCCGCGCTACAAGCGTGCCGTCCACGTGGACATGCGCTACCTGCGTTGGCTGTTGGCCAAGGTCTACCCGGCCCCCGCATTGCTGCAGGAAATGGGCGTGCCTGCCGAGTAAAGGCTGCGCAATGGGCGTCACGGAAGTGACGCCCATTCCATTCATAAAACGGCGTGTACCCCGTTTCAGCGATAACTGATATTACGCTAGGCTAAAATTCCGGCTATAGGTGGACTGTCTTCTGACAGTCCGACAGGGAGAGTGTGTGGCACCGGATATGAACATTGCGCGCGTGGGCGCAGCCAATCCCACGGCCTTGGCACCATTGCGTATCTGGATTGTCGGCAACCTGGAGCTGTTGCAGCCGCTATTGCCCTACGGTGCCCAGATCCAGGCACTGGACAGCGTGGAGGCGCTGTACCGCGAACTGGTGATCGTCCCCTGCGACATCGTGGTCATCGACACCACCCGGGTCCGCGCCGGCATGGTCGAGACGGTCGAGCACCTGCGCCGTCGTGATGATCTGGGCGTGGTCCTGTTGGTAGACCCGAATACCCCGCAACTGATTGCCGATGGCCTGTGGGCCGGCGCCGACGCCTGCCTGCCGCACCGCCCGGAGCCGGAATTCCTCGCCGCCAAGCTGTACAGCCTGCGCCGGCGCTTGCCGGGTGAGGCGGCGCAGTTGATGGAAGCCGGCGGGTCTGGCAGTAGCGCCTGCTGGGCGCTGGAATCCGACGGCTGGGATCTGCGTGGGCCCAATGCGCAGGTATTGGCGCTGACCGAGGCCGAACGCGCATTTCTCACTTTGATTTTCTCATCGCCTGGTGAGACAGTCGCCCGCGAGCGCCTGATTGCGGCCCTCACCGACCAGCCCTGGAGCTTCGATCCGCACCGGATTGAGGTACTGGTGCACCGTTTGCGCAACCGCGTGCAGTCGGCCACCGGCTGTACCCTCCCGGTCCGCGCAGTTCGGGGTGCCGGCTACCGTCTTACGGTCTAGGTCACACTTTTTCATTAAGTTGTAATTCACGAATTTGAAGGTGCGCCAATTCACATTCGTACGCGGCCGTATGTGTAATTCCTTCGTTAAATCAAAGTGATAGCGGCTTAACACACGGGTGCAAAAGTCCGTAGTGAAAGCAAGTGAGAGTTTCCGTCACAAAGCGGAACTGAATGGGCACGCGCGCGCCGTAAGAATCCGCGCCAACACAAGCACCTCCGGGTGCTGAACCGGTGAGCCGTTTTGGGGCGGCCGCCGCTTGTCTTTGAAGAAATCAATCGGGCTGCCGGGTTCGCCGGTGGCCTGCGCGCAGCGTTTGCAAGAGGTTCGCCCGGTGAACAACCAGTCCGATCAGTACATCCGTTCGTTTGTCCATCCCACAAAAAATGGTGAGAGCCGTTCAATCGTGGGTGCCCGGAAAGCGGCGCGTTCCGTGCTGGGGCGCATCGGGGTGATTGCTTCGATGGCGATGACGGCGGTGTTGCCAGGTACTGCCATGGCTGCGGCCTACGCAACCGGAGGCTCCAGTCCTTATCGCGAAACCGTGATGTGGATGACCTGGGGCACTGGCGCCAATGGCACCCATGAAGCAGTACTGAGCAACGGATCAACCAGCAGTGCATCCCTGAATGTCGCTACCGGTGTGACGATGGCGGTGAGTTGTGCGATGTCCAACATCGTCACCACCAACAGCAATACGACAACAGGCCTGCGGAGTTATCGGCCGGGCAATTACACCGGCGACATGCTGGATGACCTGTACAACATCGGTGGTACTGGTGCCAGCAACCAGTTGATCAGCGGTGTCCACACCTACGACAACAGCCTGGGTGCCACCTTCACCCTGAAATGCACCAGTACCTTGAATGGCGTGCCCTTTGATCTGAAGGGTGTGGTCATGGCCGATGCCGAGTCGCTGGCCTCAACGGAATCGCTGCAGGCCACTGCCAAGGGCACCTGGACCATCATGGAGATGGTCAAGAAGGGGAACTATCTCGCAAACCGCACGATCGCGGCCAACGGCAACTCGACCATCAGGTTCCACTCAGGTGCCGATGCCGGCTCAGGCGCGGTCACGTTTCTGACCTTCGACAAGTCGGCCTACAGTGGCATCAATCGCGAAGTCAGCATCGACTTCGGCTTGAAGGGTGGCGGTAAGCAGGCCATTGCCATCGGCCTGCTGGTGCCATACGCCGACTTCGGTGATGCGCCGTCCACTTATGGTGCAGCGATGCATCTGGTGGAAGAGCTGCGAATCCAGGCCGACAACATGCCGGCCACCGCCAGCAACTACAACCTCAACCAAGCCGCCTTCACCCCCGGCAAGCTGTTGCCTTCGGCAGCCAACTACCTGGGCTCGCAAGGCCCGGATGCAGAGAGCATCACACGAGTCAGCGCCGATGCACTGGGTGATGACAACTTCCCGACCGTCGGCTCAGCAGAAGAAAATGCCTGGACCCGCAAGACGTTGTCGGTGCTGCAGGCAGGGGAAACGCTGACCGAGCAGATCCTATGCAATGGCACTGGTAACGTTGCTGGTTGGATCGACTTCAACCGTAACGGCACTTTCGACACGAATGAGCGTGCCGCCGCTGTGTGTACCGCCGGCAAGGCGACCCTGATGTGGACGATTCCTGCCACATTGTCGCCGGGCGATACCTTTGTACGTCTGCGCTACGCGGTAGATGCAGCCGATGTGGCTTCGGCTACCGGCGTGGCCAAGACCGGTGAAGTGGAAGATCACCTGATCAAGATCGTTGCGCCCAAGCTGAGCATCGCCAAAACCAACGATGCCACCAGTGGCAAGTGGGCCTGGGGCCAGACGGCGAACTATACGTTGACCGTCACCAATATCGGTGATGTGGCTACAGGCCGCACCTCCACGCCCTCCGCTGCCGACACCATCACCGTGTTGGATACCATGCCTGCCGACATCGAGCCGGTCTGGGGATGGGGCAGCACCAATGCCAGCGGTGACTGGAGCTGTACGGCGACGCTGGCCAGCCGTCAGATCAGCTGCACCACCAGTCGCATCCTTGAGCCAGGTACCAGCTCCAGCCTGGTGATTCCGGTGGTGGTTGGCACTCCGGCGGCTCCTGCCGGGCGCACCAACTACGCCAGTGTCGGCGGTGGCCATGATCCGATTCACCCGACGACGCCACCGGCGCCGGGCGTGAGCTGCACGGAGCCGGGCTACTGCGCGAACTCCCTCGTGTCGGTAGTGCAGCCATCGGTCGCCTACAAAAAGACTGCCACATTGCCGGTTGGCAAGACGGCTGTGGTGGTGGGCGACATCATCACGTACACGGTGACGACCACCATCGGCAATGTTGGATTGGGGCAGCAGGTAATTCTTACCGACGTGCTTGGCACCGGCCTTGAACTTGAGGGCGGAGCTACTGCCGGCTCTGGTATCAGCTGTACAGCGATCGCGGGCCAGACAACGTTGACCTGCACATTGCCAGCCGGTTTGGGAATCGGGACATACGCGATCACCTATCCCGCGCGGGTCACCAGCCTTGCCTCGGGTTCGGTAAAAAACCAAGTCTCTGAAAACGGCACCAACACCCCGGGCTGCGGCCCTAATGGCGTCAACTGCACGGTCACCACCCCGCTGGACAAACCGGTGGTCACCTATAGCAAGGCGGTGAGCAACCCGGTTGCCGGCACCAAGGTCGCCGTCGGCGAACAAATCACCTACGGCCTGACGGTCAAGGTGGCGGTCAAGGCAACTGAAACGCCTGTACAGCTCAGTGATGTGCTGGGCGCCGGCCTGGAATTCGTTGACATCGCCAGCAATGCTGGCGGATTCACCACGCCAACAACCGGTGTCACGCCACTGGTGTTCACGCTGCCGGTCGGCACGCCCATCGGCACCTATACCGTGAGCTATCGGGTACGTGTGAAGCCGGATGCGCCGCTGACGCTCACCAACGCGGTGACCGGCACCGGTGGAGGTGGGCAGACGCCGACCTGCGATGGCAGTTGTACTACCAGTACCCCGCGGGCCGAGCCGGAGGTTACCTACCGGAAAGTCCAGGTGTCGCCTGCCGTGGGCACTGCAGTGGCCAAAGGCGGGACCATCACCTACAAGTTGATCACCGAAGTAGCCAAGGCCAAGACCACGCACCCGGTTGTGCTGACCGACATGCTCGGCACTGGTTTGACCTTCGCTGCGGTGACCAGTGCGGGTAGCTATCAACACGATGCACTCAACACCACGTCGACCCAGCAATTCACGCTTCCTGCTGACAGCGCTCCCGGCAGCTACGAAGTCACCTATACCGCTACCGTCAACGAGTTTGCGCTGGCCCAGGTGAAAAATGGCGTCACTGCCAGTGGCGACGATCACCCGGCATGTGGTGTGGGCTGCAGCGTCATCACCGATGTTGCGCCGACCATCGTCTATGCAAAGGAAGTGCTTGCACCGGCTGCTGGCACGAAGGTAAAGGTCGGTGAAGACATCAAATACCGGCTGACGGCCACGGTCAGCAATGCCAAAACCACCGCTGCGTTGGTGTTGAGCGACACCCTGGGTACCGGTCTGGCATTTGCTGCCGTGACCGCGCCGGGTGCGTACACCGCTGTGACCACGGGCAACCCGCTGAGCTTCACCCTGCCGGCCAATACCGTGCCGGGCACCTACGCGGTCGACTACACCGCCACCGTCACGAACGATGCAACTACTGCGGTAACCAACGCCGTCACCGCCACGGGTGGCGGTGGTACGCCGACCTGTAGCGGCGATTGCGATACGAGCACGCCGGTTGCCGCACCTGCGGTGACCTATAGCAAGTCGGTGGTATTGCCCGTGGGCAAGACCGAAGTGTCGGTGGGCGATGTGCTGACCTACACGCTGACCGCGGTGGTCAGCAACTCAAAGACCACCGCACCGGTGGTGCTGAGCGACACCCTGGGTACCGGTCTGGCATTTGCTGCGGTGACCGTGCCGGGTGCGTATACCGCTGTGACCACGGGCAACCCGCTGAGCTTCACCCTGCCGGCCAACACCGCGCCGGGCAGCTATGCAGTGAGCTACACCGCCACG